>NZ_JBNFOF010000087.1:0-11646 GCF_057364645.1 Janibacter sp. CFPM2_SD2 | reverse complement strand
CCGGTGCCCGTCCGGGCGGTGGCCCCGGTGGCGGTGGCTACCGCGGTGGTCCCGGGCGGCCGTGGCGGCACCCAGGGTGCCTTCGGTCGCGGTGGCGGCAAGCGCAAGCAGCGCAAGAGCAAGCGCGCGAAGCGGGCCGAGTTCGAGCAGATGCAGGCGCCGTCGATCGGCGGTGTCATCGTCCCCCGTGGCGACGGCTCGACCGTGGTGCGCGTGCGCCAGGGCGCCTCGATGACCGACTTCGCGGACAAGATCAACGCCAACCCCGCGTCGCTCGTCACCGTGCTCTTCAACCTCGGTGAGATGGCCACGGCCACGCAGTCGCTCGACGAGGAGACCTTCCAGCTCCTCGGCGCCGAGCTCGGCTACGACATCCAGATCGTCTCGCCCGAGGAGGAGGAGCGCGAGCTCTTCGACTCCTTCGACATCAACCTCGAGATCGGGGTCGACGCCGAGGACGAGGAGGACCTGGCGGCCCGTCCGCCGGTCGTCACCGTCATGGGTCACGTCGACCACGGCAAGACGCGTCTGCTCGACGCGATCCGCAACGCCGACGTGGGCTCGGGCGAGGCCGGTGGCATCACCCAGCACATCGGCGCCTACCAGATCCACACCGAGCACGAGGGTGCGGACCGCCCGCTGACCTTCATCGACACCCCCGGTCACGAGGCCTTCACGGCCATGCGTGCCCGTGGTGCCAAGGTCACCGACATCGCGATCCTCGTGGTCGCGGCCGACGACGGCGTCATGCCGCAGACCATCGAGGCGCTCAACCACGCCCAGGCTGCGGACGTGCCGATCGTCGTCGCGGTCAACAAGATCGACGTCGAGGGCGCCGACCCGGCGAAGATCCGTGGTCAGCTCACCGAGTACAACCTCGTGGCCGAGGAGTACGGCGGCGACACGATGTTCGTCGACGTCTCCGCCAAGCAGGGTCAGAACATCGACACCCTGCTCGAGGCCGTCCTGCTCACCGCGGACGCGGCGCTCGACCTGCGGGCCAACCCCGACCGGGACGCCCGGGGTGTCGCGATCGAGGCCAACCTCGACAAGGGCCGTGGTGCGACCGCGACCGTCCTCGTCCAGTCCGGCACGCTGCACGTCGGTGACGCGATCGTCACCGGCTCGGCCTTCGGTCGCGTGCGCGCCATGCTCGACGAGCACGGCAACAACGTCGACGAGGCGGGCCCCTCCCGTCCGGTCCAGGTGCTCGGTCTCTCCTCGGTCCCGCGGGCCGGCGACACCTTCGTCGTCGCCCCCGACGACCGGACCGCGCGCCAGATCGCCGAGAAGCGTGAGGCGGCCGACCGTCAGGCCAGCCTGGCCAAGGCGCGCAAGCGGATCAGCCTCGAGGACCTCGACCAGGTCATCGCGGCGGGCAAGATCGACACCCTCAACCTCATCCTCAAGGGTGACGTGTCGGGGTCGGTCGAGGCCCTGGAGGACGCCCTGCTGCAGATCGACGTCGGCGACGACGTCGACCTGCGGATCATCGACCGCGGCGTCGGCGCGATCACGCTCAACAACATCAACCTCGCCATGGCCTCGGACGCGATCATCATCGGCTTCAACGTCCGCGCCGAGGGCCAGAACGCCGAGGTTGCCGAGCGCGAGGGCGTCGAGATCCGCTACTACGGCGTGATCTACCAGGCCATCGAGGAGATCGAGCAGGCGCTCAAGGGCATGCTCAAGCCGGAGTACGAGGAGGTCGAGCTCGGCTCGGCGGAGATCCGCGAGGTCTTCCGCTCGAGCAAGTTCGGCAACATCGCCGGTTCGATCGTCCGCAGCGGCGAGATCAAGCGCGGCTCCAAGGCGCGCATCACGCGCAACGGCGTGGTGCTCACCGAGGGCCTCGAGCTCACCGGTCTGCGTCGCTTCAAGGACGACGTCACCGAGGTCCGCGAGGGCTTCGAGTGCGGTATCAACCTCGGCAGCTTCAACGACGTGCAGGAGGGTGACCTCATCACCACCTACGAGATGCGCGAGAAGCCGCGCGACTGATCTCGTCGGACGCACGACGGGTCGAAGGGGGGGTGGGCAGCGCGAGCTGCCCACCCCCCTTCGCCGCGCCCGGGGCCGTCGCTCCCGCCGTGCCGGCCCGATGCCCACTAGGGTTGGGGTGACCACACCCACGACTTCAGGGGAGCCTCAATGAGCACGCCTCCTCCTCCGCCCGGCAGCGGAGGCAACCAGCCCTACGACCCGACCGGCCAGGGCTCGACGCCCGGCCAGCCGCCCGCCTACGGCTCCCAGCAGCCGCCGGCCTACGGCCAGGGCCAGCAGTACGGCTCCGGCATGCCGCCGCAGGCGCCGCCGCCCGGCGGTGGCCTCCCGCAGCAGGGCGGCAGCAACAACGGCCAGATCCTGTCGATCATCTCGGTCGTCACCGGTGTCCTCGGCCTGTGCTGCTGCACCTGGTTCATCTTCTCGATTGCCGCGGTCGTCCTCGGCTTCTTCGGCATGAAGGAGTACGACAAGACCGGCCAGAAGAAGACGCTGGCGCAGGTCGGCATCGGCCTCGGCATCGCCGGCATCGTCATCGGGATCATCTACTGGATCCTCATCGCCACCGGCGTCGTCGACTCGAGCTTCGAGTACTACAGCGACTTCTGATCGACACCCGCGCGACGCCCCCGGCACGATGGTGCCGGGGGCGTCGCGCGTCGCATACGGTGGGACCGTCCCCACCCAGCCCCTCACGGAGGTGTGCCATGGCCGACCCGGCCCGCGCCCGCAAGATCGCCGACCGCATCCAGGAGCTCATCGCGGCCAACCTGCAGCAGGTCGTCAAGGACCCCGACCTGGGCTTCGTGACGATCACGGACGTGCGGGTGACCGGCGACCTGCAGCACGCCTCGGTCTTCTACACCGTCTTCGGCGACGACGCGCAGCGCGAGCGCAGCGCCGAGGTCCTCGAGGCCAACCGCGGCAAGCTGCGCTCCTTCGTCGGCAAGCAGCTCGGGATCCGGCTCACCCCGACCTCGAGATCATCCCCGACGCGCTGCCCGAGAATGCGTCCCACATCGACGACCTGCTGCGCTCGGCGCGCGAGCGCGACGAGGACCTCGCCCGCTCGCGCAGCGACGCCCGGCCCGCCGGTGAGGCCGACCCCTACCGGACCAAGGACGCCGACGACGAGGGGACCTCCCCGGCGTGAGCGACGGTCTCGTCGTCGTCGACAAGCCGGCCGACTGGTCCAGCCACGACGTCGTCGCCCGCAGCCGGCGGCTCTATCGCA
Organism: Janibacter sp. CFPM2_SD2; assembly: GCF_057364645.1. Lineage (NCBI taxonomy): Bacteria > Bacillati > Actinomycetota > Actinomycetes > Micrococcales > Intrasporangiaceae > Janibacter > Janibacter sp. CFPM2_SD2. Next base: position 8,408 of record NZ_JBNFOF010000087.1, on the reverse strand, counting down.
CCCGCAAGGTCGGCCACGCCGGCACCCTCGACCCGATGGCCACCGGCGTCCTCGTCCTCGGTGTCGGGCGGGGGACCAAGCTGCTCACCTTCCTCGTCGGCGCGGACAAGGAGTACACCGCGACGATCCGCCTCGGTCAGGCGACGATCACCGACGATGCCGAAGGGGAGATCACGAGCGTCGGCGAGGTGGCCGGGGTCGACCGGGCCGCGCTCGACGCGGCCATGGGGCGGCTCACCGGTGACATCCAGCAGGTGCCGAGCGCGGTGAGCGCGATCAAGGTCAAGGGCGAGCGCTCCTACGCCCGCGTGCGTGCCGGCGAGGAGGTCGACCTGCCGGCGCGGCCGGTCACGGTCTCCCGATTCGACGTGCTCGACGTGCGCCCCGCTGATGCCGACGGCCACCCGGTGCTCGACGTCGACGTCGTCGTCGAGGTCTCGTCCGGGACCTATGTGCGCGCACTCGCCCGCGACCTCGGGGCCGACCTGGGGACCCACGGCCACCTCACCGCGCTGCGCCGCACCCGCGTGGGCGGGCTGACGCTCGAGCACGCCCACACCCTCGACGAGCTCACCGCCCTGCGCGAGAGCGGGGGAGAGGACGCACAGCTGCCGCTCACCCCGCTCGCCGACGCGGCCCGGGCGGCTCTCGTCACCCGTGAGCTCACGGCCGACGAGGCCCGCGCCCTCGGCTACGGGCAGCGCGTCGAGAGCGCCGAGCCCGGCCGCACCGAGCCGGTCGCCGCCCTGTCGCCGGAGGGCGAGCTCGTCGCCGTGCTCGACGAGAGCCGCGCCCGCGCGCGAGCCCACGTCGTCTTCGCCCCCGCCAGTTCGTAGAGTGTCCTCTCGTGCAGCACTGGACAGCCCCGAGCGACACCCCGCCGCAGCTGCGGCCGTGCGTGGCGACCTTCGGCAACTTCGACGGGGTGCACCGCGGCCACCGTGCGATCCTCGACGAGCTCAGCCGGCAGGCGCGCGAGCGTGACCTGCCCGCCGTCGCGGTGACCTTCGACCCCCACCCGGTCGAGGTCATGCACCCGGAGCGCGCGCCCGAGATCATCTCGCCCGGCCCGCTGCGCGACGAGCTGCTCGAGCAGGCCGGGGTCGACGGGCTGCTGTCGCTGCCCTTCACCATGGAGTTCGCGCAGACGAGCGCCGTCGACTACGTCGTCGACACCTTCGTCACCGGGCTGCAGGCGCAGTGCCTCGTCGTCGGGGCCGACACCAAGGGCTTCGGCGCCGGCTACACCGGTGACGTCGAGCTGCTGCGTCGCCTGGGCGAGGAGCACGGCTTCGACGTCGTCGTCATCGAGGACCAGGGCGAGACCGAGCGCTGGTCCTCCTCGGCCGTGCGCGCCCACCTCGCCGCCGGCGAGACCGCCGAGGCCGCCGCCATCCTCGGCCGTCCGCACCGCGTCGTCGGCACCGTCGTCCACGGCCACCACCGCGGGCGCGAGCTCGGCTACCCGACCGCCAACCTCGGCGCCGACAGCCTCGGGCTCGTCCCGGCCGACGGCGTCTACGCCGGCTGGCTCATCCGCCTCGACCGGCCGGAGGGCGACCCGGAGCGTCGCCTGCCGGCCGCCATCTCGGTGGGGACCAACCCGACCTTCGACGGGCAGGTCCGCGTCGTCGAGTCCTACGTCCTCGACCGCACCGACCTCGACCTCTACGGCGAGCGGGTGGCCGTCGACTTCGTCGGCCACGTGCGCCCGACGCTGCGCTTCGAGTCCATCGACGAGCTGCTCGTGGCCATGGCGCGCGACGTCGAGCGCACCCGCGACCTGCTCGACCTCTGACGCCGGCCGTGCCCGAGCCAGGTCGGCGTGGTCGGCTCGCGCGGCAGCTGCTGCGCTCCGACCTCGTCCTGCTCGCCGCGGCGCTCATCGCCTCGGGCCTGGGCGCCGTGCTCGTCCACTCCGCCACCCGGGCCGACGCCGGCTCCGCCTATCTCGTGCGGCACCTGCTCAACCTCGCCATCGGGCTGCTCATCGCCCTGGCCGTCGTCCGGCTGGACCGGGCGGCGCTGCGGGCGCTGGCCCCCTTCGTCTACCTCGCGGGGATCATCGGTCTCGCCCTCGTGCTCACCCCGCTCGGCTCCGAGATCAACGGCTCGCGGTCGTGGATCCAGGTGCCCGGGGGCTTCTCGATCCAGCCGAGCGAGATGGCCAAGGTCGGCCTGTGCGTCGCCCTGCCGATGCTGCTCGCGCCCGCGGCGGAGCGCCGTGACCGGCCACGGCCCCGCGAGGTCCTGCTCGCCGGGCTCGTCACGGCCGTACCCGTGCTGCTCGTCATGGCCCAGCCCGACCTCGGCTCGGCGCTCGTGCTCGTCGCCTCGCGCTCGGCGTGCTCGTCGTCTCCGGCGCCTCCTGGCCCTGGCTCGCCGGGGTGCTGCTCGCCGGCGTCGCGGCGGTGACCGCGGCCTTCACGACGCCCCTGCTCAGCGCCTACCAGCGTGACCGGCTCACCGCCTTCCTCGACCCGAGCACCGACCCGCTCGGCATCGGCTACCAGACCCAGCAGGTACGACGGGCGATCGCCGGAGGTGGCTGGGGCGGGCAGGGACTGCACGCCGGCGACCTGACGAGCTCGGGCGCCATCCCCTTCCAGGAGACCGACTTCGTCTTCTCGGTCGCGGGGGAGGAGCTCGGCTTCGTCGGTGCGGCCTTCGTCGTCTGCCTCCTGGGGCTCGTCGTCGCCCGCATCGCCCTGGCGGGCACGCGCAGCGACGACCCCTTCGTCCGGCTCGTGTGCTGGGGGGTCGCGAGCTGGTTCGCCGTCCAGTCGGTGGAGAACATCGGGATGAACCTCGGCCTGCTCCCGGTGACCGGCCTGCCGCTGCCCTTCCTCTCCTACGGCGGGTCGTCGATGTTCGCCTGCTGGGCGGCGATCGGCCTCGTCGTCGCCGTGACCCGGGAGGAGAGGTCCGCCACAGGTCGTGGACCGGCGCGACCGCGCGGGTGACGATGTCGCCGTGCAGATCCCGACCTTCCAGACCCTGTCCAAGGACCTCGGCGCCACCGCCCTGCGCCGCGGGCTCAACCTGTGGCCGCCCTTCCTCGCGGCGAGCGTCAACGTCGACCGCATCTCGCCCGACTTCCGCGAGTTCGACGTCTCGCTGCGGATGCGCCCGTGGAGCCGCAACTACGTCGGCACGCAGTTCGGGGGATCGCTCTTCGCGATGTGCGACCCGTGGTGGATGCTCGGCGCCCTGCGCAACCTCGGTGGGGACTACATCGTGTGGGACAAGGCGGGCGAGATCGACTTCGTCAGCCCCGGCCGCACCGACGTGAGCACGAGCATCCGGCTCACCGACGAGCTCCTCGACGGGATCCGGGCGGCGACCGCCGACGGCTCCAAGCACCTCGTGTGGTGCGACAACGACGTCGTCGCGCCCGACGGAACCCTCGTCGCCCGCTATCGCAAGCAGCTCTACGTGCGGCGCAAGCCGGCCTGAGTGCCCCCCGGCCGGGCCGCCGCGCCGGGCCGTTGGTTACCAATCGGTCACTGTCCGGACAGGGCAGTGACACCGCCCGCCCTCGTGGGAGAAGATGCGCGCACCACCCGCAGCCCACGAAGGAGTGGACTTCCCGTGCCTGACCCCATCCCCTCGCGCGCGTCCGACGAGGTCTTCGACGCCAGCGTCTTCACCCACCGCGCCCCCTCCGTCGGTCACCTTCTGCGTGACCGCATCGCCGCCACACCCGACACCACCGCCTACTCCTTCCCCTCGGGCATCGCCTGGGGGGAGCTGACGTGGGCCCAGCTGGGGGAGCGGGTGTGGGCGCTCGCCGCGGGCCTCGTCGACCTCGGCATCCAGCCGGAGGACCGGGTCTCGCTCGCCTCGAGCACCCGCATCGAGTGGGTGCTCGCGGACTACGCGATCATGGCCGCGGGCGCTGCGACGACGACGATCTACCCGACGTCGATCAGCGACGACGTCGCCTTCATCATCGCCAACTCCGGCTCCCGCGTCGTCGTCGCCGAGGACGCCGAGCAGGTCGCCAAGCTGCGCGAGGTCCGCGACGCGATCCCCGACGTCATGACCGTCGTCGCGGTCGACACCGAGGGCGTCGACCTCGACGACTGGGTCATCTCTTTCGAGGACCTCGAGGAGCGCGGTGCCGCCCTGCTCGCCTCCGAGCCGGGCGTCGTCGACACCCGCATCGACGGCACGGGTCCCGAGTCGCTCGCGACGATCATCTACACCTCGGGCACGACCGGCCGGCCCAAGGGCGTGCGCCTGCTGCACCGGACGTGGACCTACCAGGGCGCGGCGATCCGCTCGACGGGGATGCTCACCGCCGACGACGTGCACTACCTGTGGCTGCCGCTGTCGCACGTCTTCGCCAAGGTGCTGCTGCTCATCAGCACCGACGTCGGCATGCAGACGGCGGTGGACGGCCGGATCGACAAGATCGTCGACAACCTCGGCGAGGTGCGCCCGACCTTCATGGCCGCGGCGCCGCGGATCTTCGAAAAGGTCTACGGCAAGCTCTCCCTGTCGATGCAGGAGGAGGGCGGTGCCAAGGCGAAGATCTTCGACTTCGCGTCCGAGACCGCCCGCGCCTACTCCCAGGCGATGTCCGAGGGCCGCTCCCCGGGCGTCGCGCTCGGCCTCAAGCACAAGGTCGCCGACAAGCTCGTCCTGAGCAAGGTGCGCGAGCGCTTCGGCGGTCGGGTGCGCTTCTTCATCTCCGGCTCGGCGGCGCTCAACACCGACATCGCCCACTGGTTCAACGGCGCCGGCCTGCCGATCCTCGAGGGCTACGGCCTCACCGAGACCTCGGCGGCGGCGACGGTCAACCGGCCCTACGCCCTTCGTGTGGGGACCGTCGGCTGGCCCAACGTGCAGACGGAGATGAAGGTCGCCGAGGACGGCGAGATCCTCGTGCGCGGCGAGCACGTCATGCAGGGCTACCACGACAACCCCGACGCGACCGCCGAGGTGCTCACGGACGACGGGTGGTTCCACACCGGCGACATCGGCGAGATCGACGCCGACGGCTTCGTCAAGATCACCGACCGCAAAAAGGACCTCTTCAAGACGAGCAACGGCAAGTACGTCGCGCCCTCGCTCATCGAGTCGACCTTCAAGGGCCTGTGCCCCTACGTCGGCCAGCTGCTCGTCCACGGCGAGAACCGGCAGTTCGTCTCGGCCCTGGTCACCCTCGACGAGGAGGCGATCCAGCCGTGGGCCCAGGCCAACGGCCTCGAGGGCGCGAGCTACACCGAGATCGTCTCCTCGATGCAGGCCCGCGACATGGTCCAGTCCTACGTCGACGAGCTCAACGCGGGCCTCAACCGGCACGAGCAGATCAAGAAGTTCCACATCCTCGGTCGTGACCTCACGGTCGAGGACGGCGAGCTGACGCCGAGCCTGAAGCTGCGCCGCAAGGTCGTCGCCGAGAAGTTCAAGGCCGACATCGAGGAGCTCTACCCGAGCTGAGTGGTCGCGTCGTCCGGAGGGAGGTCCGGTCCATGGCGTTTGGGACAGCCGCGGACCGGACCTACCCTTGGGGTATGTCCGGTGAGTCGATCTTCCCTGCCCTGGAGCCCCTGCTCGAGCAGGTCAGCAAGCCCATCCAGTACGTCGGGGGCGAGCTGAACTCCACGGTCAAGGACTGGCACGTCGGTGGTCACGGCCCCGACGGGCAGGACCTCACGGTCCGCTGGGCCCTGATGTACCCCGACGCCTACGAGGTCGGCGTGCCCAACCAGGGCGTCATGATCCTCTACGAGGTCCTCAACGAGCGCCCCGACGCGCTCGCCGAGCGCAGCTATGCGGTGTGGCCCGACATGGAGGCCCTGCTGCGCGAGCACGGGCTGCCGCAGTTCACCGTCGACGGGCACCGCGCGATCGGCGACTTCGACGTCTTCGGGCTGAGCTTCTCCACCGAGCTGGGCTACACCAACATGCTCACCGCCCTCGACCTCGCGGGCATCCCGCTCCACGCGGCCGACCGCGGCGACGAGCACCCGATCGTCGTCATGGGCGGGCACGCGTCCTTCAACCCCGAGCCGGTCGCCGACTTCATCGACGCCGCGATCGTGGGCGACGGCGAGGAGGCGGTGCTCACCGCCACCGACATCATCGGCGAGTGGAAGTCCCAGGCGCCGGGCGCCGGGTCGAGGTGCTGCGTCGCCTCGCCGCGACCGGCGGCGTCTACGTCCCCGCCTTCTACGACGTCGACTACCTGCCCGACGGGCGCATCCAGCGCGTCGTGCCGAGCGAGACCGGCGTGCCGTGGCGGGTCGACAAGCACACCGTCATGGACCTCGACGCCTGGCCCTACCCGAAGCAGCCGCTCGTGCCGCTCGCCGAGTCGGTGCACGAGCGGATGAGCGTCGAGATCTTCCGCGGCTGCACCCGCGGCTGCCGCTTCTGCCAGGCCGGCATGATCACCCGCCCGGTGCGCGAGCGCTCGATCACCGGCATCGGCGAGATGGTCGAGCGGGGCCTCGAGGCCACCGGCTTCGAGGAGGTCGGCCTGCTCTCGCTCTCGAGCGCCGACCACACCGAGATCGGTGACATCGCCAAGGGCCTGGCCGACCGCTACGAGGGCACCAACACCGGCCTGTCGCTGCCGAGCACCCGCGTCGACGCCTTCAACATCGACCTGGCCAACGAGCTGACCCGCAACGGTCGCCGGTCCGGCCTGACCTTCGCCCCCGAGGGCGGCTCCGAGCGCATCCGCAAGGTCATCAACAAGATGGTCACCGAGGACGACCTCATCAAGACGGTCTCCGCGGCCTACGGCGCCGGCTGGCGCCAGGTGAAGCTCTACTTCATGTGCGGCCTGCCGACCGAGACCGACGAGGACGTCCTCCAGATCGCCGAGGTCGCCAAGCGCGTCATCGAGACCGGTCGCCAGGTCGCCGGGCACAACGACATCCGCTGCACCGTCTCCATCGGTGGCTTCGTGCCCAAGCCGCACACCCCCTTCCAGTGGGCCGCGCAGCTCGGCGCCGAGGAGACCGACGAGCGGCTGCACAAGCTGCGCGACGCGATCCGCGCCGACAAGCGCTACGGCCGGTCCATCGGCTTCCGCTACCACGACGGCAAGCCGGGCATCGTCGAGGGCCTGCTCTCGCGCGGTGACCGCCGCGTCGGCCGGGTCATCGAGCAGGTGTGGCGCGACGGCGGTCGCTTCGACGGCTGGAGCGAGCACTTCTCCTACGACCGCTGGATGTCGGCCGCCGAGACCGCTCTCGAGGGCACCGGCGTCGACGTCGCCTGGTACACCAACCGCGAGCGTGAGGAGTCGGAGGTCCTGCCCTGGGACCACATCGACTCCGGCCTCGACAAGGAGTGGCTGTGGCAGGACTGGCTCGACGCCGTCGACGAGACCGAGGTCGACGACTGCCGCTGGACCCCGTGCTTCGACTGCGGCGTCTGCCCCCAGATGGGCACCGACATCGAGATCGGCCCCACGGGCAAGACGCTGCTGCCGCTCACCGTCCTCGGGGCGGGCAAGCAGGAGATGGTCCGCCCCTCCTGACCGCCCTGCGGGCCCCTCGACCCCGACGACGGACGAAGGGGGAGAATGCCCGACATGACTGCGACGCCGACGACCGCGACGCCGACCGTGCTCACCGAGGCGCTGCGGCGCGAGGGCGTCGCCGACGCCCGCACCGACGCCCTGACGATCGGCATGTACGCCACCGACGCGGGCATCTACCGGGTGCCCCCGCGGGCGGTCGTCTTCCCGCGGCACACCGACGAGATCGCCGCGACCCTCGCGGTCGCGCGTGAGCTCGGCGTCCCGGTGACCACGCGAGGGGCCGGCACCTCGTGCGCGGGCAATGCCGTCGGCCCGGGCATCGTCATCGACACCGCCCGCCACCTCGGCCGGGTCCTCGAGGTCGACCGCGACAGCGCGACCGCCCTCGTCGAGGCGGGCACGGTGCACGCGACGCTGCAGGCCCGAGCCCGCGAGATCGGGCTGCGCTTCGGCCCCGACCCGAGCAGCCACAGCCGCTGCACCGTCGGCGGCATGATCGGCAACAACGCCTGCGGCAACCGCGCCCTGGGCTACGGCCGCACGAGCGACAACGTCGTCGGCATGGAGCTGCTGACCGCGGCGGGCACGGCCCTGTCCGCGACGACGGGAGTGGCGGGGGGACCCCCTTCGCTCACCGGGGACGACGCCCTCGTCGCCCGCCTGACACAGCTGGCCGACGACCACCTCGGCACGATCCGCACGGAGTTCGGCCGCTTCGGCCGGCAGGTCTCGGGCTATGCCCTCGAGCACCTCGCCCCCGAGCGCGGCCGCGACATCGGCCGCATGCTCGTCGGCTCCGAGGGCACCCTCGCCGTCGTCACGCAGGCGCGGGTGCGGCTGGTCACCGACCCGGCGGCCACCTGCCTGGCGGTCCTGGGCTTCCCCGACGATCTACGCCGCCGGC
>NZ_JBNFOF010000086.1:0-11791 GCF_057364645.1 Janibacter sp. CFPM2_SD2 | reverse complement strand
CGCGGTCGCCGTCGCCTCGGGCCCAGGCCACCGCGCCTCGGCCGGCGAGATCGTCGCCGCCGTGCGCACCGCGGGCACGCAGGAGGTCATCCTCCTGCCCAACGACCGCGACACCCGCATGGCCGCTGACGCGGCCGCCCATGCCGCCGAGCAGGAGGGACGGCGGGTGCACGTCATCGGCTCGACGACCGCGGTGCAGGGCCTGGCCGCCCTCGCGGTCCACGACCCGACGCTGCCGACGCACCACAACGTCCTCGCGATGACCCATGCCGCGGCGGCCACCCGTCACGGCGCGCTGACCATCGCGGTCAAGGCGGGCCTGACGAGCGGTGGCATGTGTGCCGTCGACGACGTGCTCGGCGTCGTCGACGGCGACATCACGATCGTCGGGTCCGACCTCGACGAGGTGGCTCGCGAGGTGCTCGGGGGCATCGTCGGCCCGGGCACCGAGCTGATCACCCTCGTCGTCGGCGGCGACGCGCCCGACGGGCTCGTCGACCGCCTCGTCGAGTGGATCGAGGAGCGCCGCGAGGGCATCGAGGTCCAGGTCGTCGAGGGCGGGCAGCCGCACTACCTGCTGCTTCTCGGGGCCGAGTAGTGGCGACCGAGGAGACCCGGCTCAAGGGCCTGCTCGGCGGGCAGGCGGCGAGCAAGCTCGCGAAGCACCGCGACATCGAGACCGTCGGTGACCTGCTCGCCTTCGCCCCGCGCCGCTACCGCACGGCCGACGTCGACCTCGGCAACCCCCGGGTCGGCGACTTCCTCGTCGCCGTCGCGCGGGTCGAGTCGGCCCGTACCCGCCCGATGGCCAAGCGGCGCGGTCGGATGCTCGAGGCGACGATCACCGACGGGCGTTCGCGCATGCGGGTGACCTTCTTCGACGCCCGCGGCCACGAGCACAAGCTCGTCGCCGGGCGCGAGCTGCTCTTCGCCGGGACGGTCTCGCAGTTCCGCGGGGAGACCCAGCTCGCCCACCCGGGCTACGCCACCCTTGAGGAAGCCGCCGCCCTCGGCGAGCTCGGCGATGCCGACCACACCGGCCTCATCCCGATCTACCGCCACGTGCCCGGCGTGCACCCGTGGACGATCACCCGCTGCGTGCGGCTCGTCCTCGGCCAGCTCGACGGCGTCGTCGACACCGTCCCGCAGTCCCTGCGCAGCCGCCGCGGGCTGCTCGACCGGGGCGGCGCCCTTCGTGCCCTGCATGCACCTCGCGACCACGCCGACGTCGACGCGGCCCGCCGCCACCTGCGCTACGAGGAGGCCCTCGTCCTGCAGTGCCTGCTCGGGCAGCGCCGCATCGAGGCCGCGGCCGTCGCGACGACGAGCCGCAGCCCGCGCGAGGGTGGGCTGCTCAGCGACTTCGACGCCCGCCTGCCCTTCGAGCTGACGGCCGGCCAGCAGCAGGTCAGCCACGAGATCCTCGGCGAGATGGCCCGCCCGACGCCGATGCACCGGCTGCTCCAGGGAGAGGTCGGCTCCGGCAAGACGGTCGTCGCGCTGCGGGCGATGCTCGCCGCCGTCGACTCCGGGGGGCAGGCGGCCCTGCTCGCCCCGACCGAGGTCCTCGCCGCCCAGCACGTCGCGTCGATCCGCGGGATGCTCGGTGACCTCGCCGAGGGCGGCATGCTCGGCGGAGCGGAGCACGCCACCCGCGTCACCCTCCTCACCGGGTCGATGTCGGCCGCCCGACGCCGCGAGGCGCTGCTCGAGATCGCCTCCGGCGACGCCGGCATCGTCATCGGCACCCACGCCCTGCTCGAGGACAAGGTGACCTTCGCCGACCTCGCGCTCGTCGTCGTCGACGAGCAGCACCGCTTCGGGGTCGAGCAGCGCGACGCCCTCCGGGCCAAGGGCCGCACGCCGCCGCACCTGCTCGTCATGACCGCGACCCCGATCCCGCGCACGGTCGCGATGACCGTCTTCGGCGACATGGAGACCTCGACGCTGCGCGAGCTGCCGCGCGGCCGGCAGCCGATCACGACCCACGTCGTGCGGTGCAGGCGCCGGGGATGGGTCGACCGCACCTGGCAGCGGGGTCGCCGAGGAGGTCGCCGCCGGTCGGCAGGCCTATGTCGTCTGCCCGCGCATCGGCGGCGACGCTCCCGACGACCTCGACGGGGTCGATCTCGTCGCCCCCGACGAGCCGGTCGACGACGAGGCCGACGGCGAGCGCGTCGAGGAGCAGGAGCGGCCCGAGCGGCCGCTCGCGGCGGTCGAGGAGGTCATCGTCACGCTGGCCGAGCACCCGGCCCTGTCGGGGCTGCGCCTGGAGATGCTCCACGGCCGGATGTCGCCCGACGACAAGGACGCGGTCATGGCCCGCTTCACCGCCGGCCAGATCGACGTGCTCGTCTCGACGACGGTCATCGAGGTCGGCGTCGACGTGCCCAATGCCTCGGCGATGGTCATCCTCGACGCCGATCGCTTCGGCGTCTCGCAGCTGCACCAGCTGCGCGGCCGCGTCGGCCGCGGTGGTCACCCCGGGGTGTGCCTGCTCCTCACCGCCACCGAGAGCGAGACGGCGGGGGAGCGGCTCACCTCGGTCGCCGGGAGCACCGACGGCTTCGAGCTGGCGCGCCTTGACCTCGAGCAGCGGCACGAGGGCGACGTCCTCGGCCGCGCGCAGCACGGCACGCGCAACCACCTGCGCCACCTGTCGGTCGTGCGCGACGAGGCGATCATCGAGGAGGCCCGCGAGGACGCGCAGGCCCTCCTCGCGGACGACCCCGAGCTCGCCGACCACCCGCACCTGCGCGCCCCGCGTCGACGACTGGGCCGGCGCGGAGGAGGCCGCCTTCCTCGACAAGGGGTGACTCGACCCCCTTCGTCCCGAGCGCCGGTTGGTCGCCGCCGCCGGGCATGGCGCATCATGGTGGCGTGACTCGGATCATCAGCGGAGAGGCGGGCGGCCGACGGCTGCGCACGCCCACGGGCGACGGCACCCGGCCCACGACCGACCGCGTGCGGGAGGCCCTGTTTTCCTCGCTCGAGGCGCGTGACGTCATCGACGGGGCGCACGTGATGGACCTCTACGCCGGCTCCGGGGCCCTCGGCCTCGAGGCCGCCAGCCGCGGCGCCGCGAGCGTGCTGCTCGTCGAGTCCGACCGCGGGGCGTCCGCGACGATCCGCGCCAACATCTCCGACCTCGGCGTCGCGGGAGCCCGCCTGCAGTCGAGCACCGTCGAGCAGGCGCTCGACCGGCCGGCGTCTCTGATGTATGACCTCGTCCTCGCCGACCCGCCCTACGACGTCACCGAGGAGTCGCTCGGCGCGGTCCTCGAGATGCTGCTCGCCCACCAGTGGCTCGCGCAGGAGCCGGTCATCGTCATCGAGCGCTCGTCGCGCTCGCCGGAGCCGACCTGGCCCGACGGGATCGTCGCCGAGGGCTCGAAGTCCTACGGCGAGACGACCCTGTGGTTCGCGACCCGGGTCGCCCCCGACTACCAGATCTGAGCGCCCCGCATCCCGCCGCGGGCCCGTGCATCCGGTAGGAATGGGGCCATGAGCGACTACACGATCCCGCGCCCGGCCGCTGGGGACATCACCGACCTCATCGCCGACGACCACCGCCTCTTCGAGGAACTCATGCGCGACATGCGTGATGTCAGCGCCGACCGCGACGGGGCCCGCAGCGCATTCGCCGCGCTTCTCATCGCGCACAGCGAGGCCGAGGAGGAGGTCGTCTACCCCAAGCTCGTCCGACGCGATGTCATCGAGGGCGAGGAGGAGCACCACGGGGAGAAGGAGCACGCCGCGACCAACGAGGCGCTGCTCCACCTGCTGCAGGCCAAGGGCACCGACACCCAGAAGTTCGACGACGCCGTGGAGGCGGTCGCCGAGGTGCTCAACCACCACATCGGCGAGGAGGAGCAGACCATCCTCAACCCGGCTCGCGAGGACGCCTCCGAGGAGCTGCGCCAGCAGCTGGGTGCCGACTGGGCCGCCCGACGCAACGAGCTGCTCGAGGACGGTGCCGGCTCGCTCGAGCAGGTCGAGTCACTGGTGAAGCAGGCCTACGAGGACGGGCTCCTGCCCAACGACGACCAGCCGTCATGACGCGCGCCGTCTGCCCGGGCTCCTACGACCCGGTGACCGTCGGCCACGTCGACGTCTTCCGCCGGGCCGCCACGCTCTTCGACGAGGTCGTCGTGGCGATCCTGCACAACCCCGCGAAGCAGGGAACCTTCACCGTCGACGAGCGGGTCGCCCTCATCGAGGCGCAGGTGGCCGACCTCGACAACGTGCGGGTGCAGGCCTTCGCCAACCGGCTCGTCGTCGACGTGTGCACCGAGCTCGACGCCCAGGTGCTGCTCAAGGGCCTTCGCGGGGAGACCGATTTTTCCTACGAGTGGCCGATGGCGCTGATGAACCGGCACCTCACGGGTGTCGAGACCCTCTTGATCCCCGGAGACCCGCGCCACGAGCACGTCTCCTCCTCGCTGGTCAAGGAGGTCGCGCGCTTCGGTGGCGACGTCACCGGTCTCGTCTCCGACGAGGTGCGCGACGCCCTCGTGGAGCGTCTGCCCCGGCCCTGAGCCCCGTTCCGGTGGCTGAGGTGCGAGGAACGAGCCTCGAAGCCTCGCCGGTTTGGGACGAAGGGGGGATCGCCGGTAGTGTGGTGCGTCGGTCTACGTCGTCGTGTCGTGGACCGTTCTGTCGGAGACTGGAGCCATGAACCGCAACGCCCCCGCCTCGCCCCTGGTGCTCGATGCCAAGGATGTGGGCCGCCGACCCGGGTCGATGCACGAAGTGTCGCTCCAAGCCGACGCACCCGCCGACTTCGGCACGGATGTGCTGTCCGTCCCGCAGGGCCAGCCCATGGACCTGCAGGCGCGGATGGAATCCGTGCACGAGGGCGTGCTGGTGAGCGGGACGGTCTCTGCCACGGCGACGGGCGCCTGCGTGCGGTGCCTGGACGAGATCGACCTGCCGGTCGACAGCTCGTTCCAGGAGCTGTTCGTCTGGCCCGATCGGGCGAAGCACCACCGCGAGGTGGACGCGGAGGCCGACGAGGAGGAAGAGCACCGGATCGAGGACGACATGATCGATCTCGAGCCGGTGCTGCGGGACGCGTTCTGCCGAACCTGCCGTTCCAACCGGTGTGCCGGGACGACTGTCCGGGTCTGTGCTCCGAGTGCGGAGCCAGGCTCGAGGACGACCCGGAGCACCACCACGAGCTGATCGACCCCCGGTGGGCGGCACTCGAGGCGCTTGCGCCTCTGGCCACCCCGTCGGGGGATGAGGACAACGAAGAGAAGAGGAACTGACGTGGCCGTCCCGAAGCGGAAGATGTCGCGCTCCAACACCCGTAGCCGTCGGGCGAACTGGAAGGCGACGCCCACCGCGCTGTCGACCTGCCCGCAGTGCAAGTCGCCCGCGCCGGCCCACCAGGCCTGCCCGAGCTGCGGTACCTACAAGGGTCGCTACTACGCGACCGCGGACCGCACCGAGCACCAGGCCTGAGCCACCTGTCGCAATGGGCGACAGGACCTCACCGGAGCAGCGGCCCGTCGAGGAGCTCTCCCGATACCTCACCGAGGTGACCGGGGAGCCCGTCGACGAGCCGCTGCTCACGCGTGCCCTCACCCACCGGTCGTACTCCTACGAGAACGGCGGACTGCCGCACAACGAGCGCCTGGAGTTCCTCGGGGACTCGGTGCTCGGGCTCGTCGTCACCGACCACCTGCACGACGCCCACCCCGACCTCACCGAGGGCGAGCTGGCGAAGCTGCGTGCCGCGGTGGTCAACATGCGTGCCCTCGCGGACGTCGGGCGCACGATCGGCCTGGGTGACTTCGTCATGCTCGGACGCGGCGAGGAGAGCACCGGCGGGCGGGACAAGAACTCGATCCTCGCCGACACGGTCGAGGCGGTCATCGGGGCCGTCTACCTCTCGACGGCCAAGCCGGGCGGTCTCGACGCCGCGAGCCGGCTCGTCCACTCGCTGCTCGACCCGCTGATGAGGCGCTCGGCGACCCTCGGTGCCGGGCTGGACTGGAAGACCTCGCTGCAGGAGGTCGCCGCGGCCCAGGACCTCGGCGCGGTGCACTACCGCACGAGCGACGAGGGCCCGGACCACGACAAGACCTTCACCGCGGCCGCCGTCATCGCCGACGAGATCCGTGGTCGCGGCGTCGGTCGGACGAAGAAGGACGCGGAGCAGAAGGCTGCGGCCGACGCCTACGCGGCCCTCACTGCCGGTGCCGAGTCGGTCGCTGACGCGCCGGTCACCGACCAGCCGGCCTGACGTGCCGGAGCTGCCCGAGGTCGAGGTCGTCCGGCGGGGCCTGGCCGACCACGTCAGCGGTCGCACCCTCGATCACGTCGTCCTCACGGGTGAGCGGGTGGCCCGCCGCCACGTGCCGGGCCCCCGCGACCTCGAGGACCGCCTCGCCGGACGCGCGGTCACCGGCGCCCACCGCCGGGGCAAGTACCTGTGGCTCGCCCTGGCCGACACCCCTGACGCCGTGCCCGACGAGGGGCTGATCGTCCACCTCGGCATGAGCGGGCAGATGCTCGTCACCGACCCGGCGGACCCGCTGGCCAAGCACACGCACGGCCGCCTCGTCTTCACCGACGGGGGACACGAGCTGCGCTTCGTCGACCAGCGCACCTTCGGGGGCTTCGCCCTGGCCGACCTCGTCGACGGCGTGCCGAGCAGCGTCTCCCACATCGCGCTCGACCCCTTCGACCCGGGCTATGACCGTGACGCCGTCGTGCGAGACATCAAGCAGCGTCGCAGCGGCATCAAGCGGGTGCTGCTCAACCAGACCGTCGTGTCGGGCATCGGCAACATCTACGCCGACGAGGCGCTGTGGCGGGCCCGGATCCACGGAGAGCGACTGGCGTCGTCCCTGACCAAGCCGGCCATCGCCCGCCTGCTCGACCACGCCCGCGACGTCATGGCGCAGGCGCTCGACCAGGGCGGCACGAGCTTCGACGCGCTCTACGTCAACGTCAACGGCGCCTCGGGCTACTTCGACCGGTCGCTGTCGGCCTACGGGCAGGAGGGGCGCCCCTGCCCGCGCTGCGGCACGACGATGCGCCGTGAGCAGTTCATGAACCGCAGCTCGACGAGCTGCCCCCGCTGCCAGGTGCGCCCGCGCACGGCCCGGAACTGACCCCCTTCGCCCCGGCTCAACTCCGCAAGACCCTAGGGTTTTGCGAAGTTCGACCCAGACAACCCTGCAAGACCCTAGGGTCTTGCAGAGATCAGGGGCGGGGGAGGTCCTTGAGCCAGACCTTGGTGCCGGTGTGCTTCTCGGAGAGGTCGGCGAAGGCCTGACGGATCGTCGCGGCGTAGGTGTGGGCACCGCCGAGCGATGGGTGGATGCCGTCGGACTGCAGGTCCTCGGCGGTCACGGCCTTGTCCCAGTCGGCGAGGGCGACGTTGGGGTGCTTGTCGGCGATGCGCTTGAGGGCGGCGTTGTCCTCGTCGATCCGCGAGAGCCGGTCGGCGTGGAGGTTGACGATGACGACCATCCGCTCGTCGCCGATCGCGGCCAGCGTCTCCTCGATGGTCTCCGGGTCGGTGCCGGCGTTGGTGCCGAAGGCGAGGACGACGGCGCGGCGCAGCGAGGGGCCCGCCGACTCGACGGCGGCCAGGCCGGCCGACCACTGCCGGTTGGAGCGGGCGTCGATCTGGATGCCGGGGAAGTAGTACTCGAGCGCCGGGACCGAGCCGACGACCATCGAGTCTCCGAAGACGTCGATCTCGTCTCCCTTCGGCATGGTGAAGCTCTTGGTCCCGGCGAAGGTCGGGGCGGGCTCGGTCTTGCGCGGCGCGGCCGCCTTGGCCTGGTTGGCCTCGATCGTCTGCTGGGTGGACGTGCGGTCGGGGGCGGTGACGAGCACGAGCGTGAGGACGAGGGCCGCGACGACACCGGTGCCGAGCACCACCCGGCGGGTGCGCACCGAGCGCAGGTGGGCGAAGGCCCCGACGATGCGTCGGCCCGTCTCGCGGAAGCCCAGTCGCCGCACCGGCGTCTCGACGAAGCGGAAGGACAGGTCGGCCAGGGCCAGCGTGACGACGACGGCCCACACGCGGGTCCAGACGAAGGGGGCGGTGCCGGCGCTCGTCGGGATGTCCTGGGCGATGATCAGGATGACCGGCCAGTGCCACAGGTAGATGCCGTAGGACCGCTGGCCGATCCACGTCAGCGGGGGCAGCTCGAGGGTGCTGCGCAGCCTGCCGGGGCGGTCGACGGCGCCGAGCAGGAGCACGGCGGTGGCCAGCGAGATCAGCGGGATGCCGAGGCGGAAGGTCCACACGTGCTCCTCGCCCGCGAGGACGAGCAGGGCCGCGACCGTGACCGCCGCGGCGCCGACGAACCACGGCCGGCGCTCGCGCCAGACCCGGGTGGTCGTGAAGGCGCGTCCGGGGCCGGTCCACAGCAGGGCCAGGCCGGCGCCGAGCATGAGCCCGACGAGGTGGGTGTCGGTGCCGTAGTAGGCGCGCGTCGGGTTGTCGGGGTCGTAGGTGATCGCCATGAGCAGCGCCGAGGCGAGACCGATCGTGCCGACGATGCAGGCCATGGCGCCCTCGGCCAGACCGGTGCGCCGGTGCAGCGCCATGAGCCCGAGGACCGCGAGCGGCCAGAAGAGGTAGAACTGCTCCTCGACCGCGAGTGACCAGAAGTTCATGAAGAGCTGCGGCGAGGTCGCGGCGAAGTAGTTGGACCCGCCTGCGATCTCGAGCCAGTTCGTCGAGAAGGTCAGCGCGCCGAGCGCCTGCCGGCGCACGCCGACGAGCAGGTCGGCCTCGACGGTGCGGGCGATGAGGATCGCGGCGGGGCACGACGACGAGCAGGGCCGGCAGCAGCCGGCGGGCTCGCCGGGTCCAGAAGCCGCGCAGGTCGACCCGGCCGCGCTCCCGGCGCTCGCGCACGAGCAGCGTGGTGATGAGGAAGCCGGAGATGACGAAGAAGATGTCGACGCCGAGGAAGCCGCCGGGCAGCCACTGCGGGTCGAGGTGGAAGACGACGACGGCGACGATCGCGAGGGCGCGCAGGCCGTCGAGACCGGCCAGGTGGCCACGCAGAGGTCGCCCCTCGGCCGTCGTCGTGACGGCGGGGGCGAGCTCGTCAGGCGCGGACGTGGCGGTGACGGTGGCAGGAGGCTGACCCACGGTCCCGACGCTAGGCACTCGCGGGCCCGGGGTGGTGGAGGCGCACCGAGGGGCGGGTAGTTTCGCCGCCATGAGCAGCACGCAGCGCGCCACGTGGTTCGTCCGCGGCCGGGTCCAGGGGGTCGGATTCCGTTGGTGGACGAGGTCCCGGGCCCTCGAGCTGGGCCTCGTCGGTCACGCCCGCAACACCGCCGACGGCCGCGTCGAGGTCGTGGCGGAGGGCCCCCCTTCGTCCCTCGACGGTCTGGACCGGCTGCTGCGGGAGGACCCGTCGACCACGCGCCGCCCCGGGCAGGTCACCTCCGTCGTGCGTCAGGAGGCGACGGCGAAGGGAGGGATCGCCGGCTTCGTCGAGAAGTGAGACGGCCGCTCGGGCGCCCGTGACCGGTGACCTAACCTTGAGCGGGTGAGCGAGACACACCCCGAGCTGCTGCGGCTGCGTCAGTCCATCGACAACATCGACGCCGCCCTGATCCACCTCCTTGCCGAACGCTTCAAGGCGACGCAGAGCGTCGGGGTGCTCAAGGCGCGCATCGACCTGCCGCCAGCCGACCCCGCCCGCGAGGAGCGGCAGATCGCGCGACTGCGCGCGCTGGCCGACGACGCCGGCCTCGACCCGGTCTTCGCGGAGAAGTTCCTCAACTTCGTCATCGCGGAGGTCATCCACCACCACGAGCAGATCGCCCACCAGCAGGCGGCCGAGGGGGAGACCCGATGATCGAGCTGAAGACCCCGGACGAGGTCGAGGCGATGCGCCCGGCCGGCCGCCTCGTGCGCGACGTGCTCGCGGCGCTCACCGAGGCCGCGGACGTCGGCGTCAACCTCCTCGAGCTCGACGCCCTCGCCCACCGGATGATCGACGCCGCGGGCGGGACCTCCTGCTACATCGACTACCACCCTTCCTTCGGGGCCAGCCCCTTCGGCAAGGTGCTGTGCACGTCGGTCAACGACGCCGTGCTGCACGGGCTGCCGCACGACTACCGGCTGCGCGACGGCGACCTGCTGTCGGTCGACTTCGCCGTCTCCGTCGACGGCTGGGTGTGCGACGCCGCGAAGTCCTTCGTCGTCGGCACCGCCGACCCCGAGGACCTGCGGATCATCGACACGACCGAGCGCGCCCTGGCCGCGGGCATCGCGCAGGCCCGCGGCGGCAACAAGATGGGCGACATCAGCGCCGCCATCGCCGCCGTCGCGCGGGCCGAGGGCTACACGATCAACACGCAGTTCGGCGGCCACGGCGTCGGCCGGGAGATGCACGGCGACCCGCACGTGTCCAACGACGGGCGCGCGGGCCGGGGCATCCCCCTTCGTCCCGGGCTCGTCATCGCCATCGAGCCGTGGTTCATGGCCGGCACCGACGAGATCTACACCGACCCCGACGGCTGGACGCTGCGCAGCGTCGACGGCTCCCGTGGGGCGCACAGCGAGCACACGATCGCCATCACCGACGGCGATCCGATCATCCTCACGGCCTGAGCGAAGGGAGGCGCCCTCCCAACCCTGCACAACCTTGGGGTTCTGCGCAGTTCGGATCACACAACCCTGCAAAACCCTAGGGTTTTGCGGAGTTCGGGGGCGCCGGAGAGGCCGGTGCGCGGCGGGTGCGGGAAGTAGAGTGGCCCGAACCGTCCCGCCGCCGCCCCCGAGGAGCGCCCCGCTCGTGTACGTCAAGAGCCTCACCCTCAAGGGCTTCAAGTCGTTCGCCTCGGCGACCCACCTGCGGCTCGAGCCGGGCATCACGTGCATCGTCGGGCCCAACGGCTCGGGGAAGTCCAATGTCGTCGACGCCCTCGCCTGGGTGATGGGCGAGCAGGGGGCGAAGTCGCTGCGCGGCGGCAAGATGGAGGACGTCATCTTCGCCGGCACGACCGGCCGCGCCGCCCTCGGCCGCGCCGAGGTGACGATGACGATCGACAACACGGACGGTGCCCTGCCGATCGACTACACCGAGGTGACGATCAGCCGCACGATGTTCCGCAACGGCGGCTCGGAGTACGCGATCAACGGCACCTCCTGCCGGCTGCTCGACATCCAGGAGCTGCTCTCCGACTCCGGCATCGGCCGCGAGATGCACGTCATCGTCGGGCAGGGCCAGCTCGACGCCGTCCTGCGGGCCACGCCCGAGGAGCGCCGCGGGTTCAT
This sequence comes from Janibacter sp. CFPM2_SD2, assembly GCF_057364645.1. Lineage (NCBI taxonomy): Bacteria > Bacillati > Actinomycetota > Actinomycetes > Micrococcales > Intrasporangiaceae > Janibacter > Janibacter sp. CFPM2_SD2. The sequence continues at coordinate 519 of NZ_JBNFOF010000086.1, read as the reverse complement.
CGAGGAGGCCGCCGGCGTCCTCAAGCACCGCAAGCGCAAGGAAAAGGCGATCCGCAAGCTCGAGGGGATGGAGGCCAACCTCTCGCGCGTCGCCGACCTGACGACCGAGATCCGCCGCCAGCTCGGGCCGCTCGGCCGTCAGGCCGAGACCGCCCGCAAGGCCGCCGTCATCCAGGCCGATGCCCGGGACGCCCGCCACCGACTCCTCGCCGACGACCTCGTGCGGATGACCTCGGCGTTGCAGCAGGAGGTCGCCGACGAGCAGGCGATGCTCGAGCGGCGCAAGGCGCTCGAGGCCGCGGTGCTCGCCGCCCGCACCCGGATCACCGAGCACGAGGAGGCCGGTGCCTCGGCGGCTGCCGAGCTCACCGCCGCCCAGCAGCGGGCCGTCCGACTGGCCTCGCTCACCGACAAGCTGACCGCCACCGCCTCCCTCGCCGCCGAGCGGGTGCGCCTGCTCGGGCAGGACGAGGAGGTCGAGACGACGAGCGGCCGTGACCCGGAGGCGCTGCGCGAGCA
>NZ_JBNFOF010000085.1:0-11925 GCF_057364645.1 Janibacter sp. CFPM2_SD2 | reverse complement strand
CCGCGCCCGCTCCGGCCGCCCCCGCGGCACCCCCGGTCCCTGAGGAGGCGCGCCAGCGCCGTCTCGAAGGGTCGGCCCCCGGCCCAGCCGCTCACGGGCGCGCAGACCCGCGCCCTGGCCAAGCCGCCGGTGCGCAAGCTGGCCAAGGACCTCGGCATCGACCTGCAGTCCGTGGCCCCCACGGGCGAAGGGGGGATCGTCACCCGGGCGGATGTCGAGGGCGCGGCCGCGGGGAGTGGTCTCGAGGCTCGTTCCTCGCACCTCGACCAGCGCGAAGAGGTGCGCGTGCCGATCAAGGGCGTGCGCAAGGCGACGGCGGAGGCGATGGTCGCCTCGGCCTTCACCGCACCGCACGTCACCGAGTTCGTCACCGCCGACGTCACCGCGATGATGGAGCTGGTCGACCGGCTCAAGCGGGACCGGGCCTTCGCCGACGTCAAGGTCACGCCGCTGCTGCTCGTCGCCAAGGCCTTCTGCCTCGCCCTGCGACGGCACCGCGAGGCCAACGCGAGCTGGGACCAGGGCGCGCAGGAGATCGTGCTGCACCCGCAGGTCAACCTCGGCATCGCCGCGGCCACCCCGCGCGGGCTGCTCGTGCCCAACATCAAGGCCGCCGACCAGCTCTCGCTGCACGACCTGGCCGGTGCCCTCGGCGACCTCGTCGCCACGGCGCGCGACGGGCGCACCCAGCCCGCCGACCTGTCCGGTGGCACGGCGACGATCACCAACGTCGGCGTCTTCGGCGTCGACACCGGCACCCCGATCCTCAACCCCGGCGAGGCGGCGATCCTCGCCTTCGGTGCCGTGCGGCGCATGCCGTGGGTCGTCACCGCGGCCGACGGCAGCGAGTCGATCGAGCCGCGCTGGGTCACCCAGCTCGCGCTCTCCTTCGACCACCGGCTGATCGACGGTGAGCTCGGCTCCAAGCTGCTCGCCGACGTCGCGGCCCTGCTCCACGACCCCGGCACCGCCTTCCTCTGGGCCTGAGGGCACCCCCTTCGACATGCCTGTGGGGCTGCCCCTCCGAGAGGAGGGACAGCCCCACAGGCGCGTCCGGGGTCAGAAGACCATCGGCAGTCCGCCGAGGTACTCCGCCAGGGTGCGGTAGCCGTTGCCCATGCCACCGCCGGTGGCGCCGTACATCAGGCGGCCGGCGCCGGAGGAGGTGACGGCGACGACGTCGTCCTGCTTCGTCGAGGAGGCGTTGACGTCGCCGGGGGAGGCGACGAAGCGATAGGTGTTCCAGCCGGTGCTCGTCGCGCTCGTCTGCTTCCAGCTCGTGCCCGTCGAGGTCCAGGTGCGCATCCGGCCGCCGCTGGAGACGCCTCGCATGTCGTCCTTGCCGTCCCCGTTGACGTCGTTCACGAGCATGATGTTGGAGTAGTAGACGGCCGGGCGGCCCATCGCGCGCACCCGTCGCAGGCTGCCCTTGTCAGTCACGTCGTAGAGGTCGACGTAGCCGCCGACCTTGCGCACGAGGATGTCGAGCCGGCCGTTGCCGTCGACGTCCCCGCCGGCCGCGATGTCGGTGTAGGCGCCCCAGCCGGTGCCGATCGTCGACAGGGTGCCGAGGGCCCCGCTGCTCGTCGTGCGCATCAGCTGCAGGCGACCGTCGCCGCGACGCACGAGGACGTCGGCGCGACCGTCGCGGTTGACGTCGCCGGCGCTGCCGATCCACGTGGCGTCCGAGAGGCCGGACTTGACGACCTTCTTGGCGCCGACGTTGGTGCCGCTGCTCTTCATGACGTAGACCCGGCCGCTCGCCGACAGGCCCCACAGGTCGGCCTTGCCGTCGCCGTCCCAGTCACCGCGCATCGCGCGCTTCGGGGTGGGCGTGGGGGTCGTCGAGTCGACGAGCTTGCTGCGGTTCTTCCACACGATCCGCGAGACGCCCTCGATCGTCGAGACCTGGGTGCTCATCGCGCCCGGGTTGTCGTGGGTGAGCACGGCGATCGTGTAGTCGGGCGCATAGGACTTGACCCAGCCGATGGAGTTGACGTGCCAGCCGTCGGTGCGCGGCAGCCAGCCGTTCTTCAGCGCGACCGTCCCGGCCGGCGGGCCGGCGGTCACGCCCCAGTCCTGGCTGGAGTTGATCTGGCGCATCAGGCTCAGGCCGTACATCCGGTTGGTCGCGCTGAGCACCGAGGAGGTGCGCGCGTAGTGCTCCATCAGCCTGGCCTGGTCGGCGGCGGTCGTGCTCGTCAGGCCCCAGTGGTTGTAGGGGTCGGCGACGGTGCCGCTCATGCCGAGCCGGTCGGCGCTGCTGTCGATGGCGGCGCGGCCGCCGATGTGGTTGAAGAGCGCCGTCGTCGCGTCGTTGTCGCTGTTGCGGATCATCGGCGAGATCTTCGACTTCTCCCAGCTCGAGAGGGCGCGCCCCTCGGCCTGGGCCTTCATCATCACGGCCGACATGATCTGCACCTTGACGATGCTCGCCGTGACATTGCGCGAGGAGACCTTGGTGTAGGTCCAGGACGTGTTCTTGCCCGGCAGGCGCACGGCCACACCCACGGCGCCCGGCCGCGAGGCGAGGTAGGTGCGCAGCTCGGACTCGAAGGGCAGCGCCGCAGCCGTCGACTGGGCGTCACTCTGCGCGGCGGCGGACTTCGCGGCCGCGGTCGTCGTCGTGTCGACCTCGACGGTGAAGGTCAGCCGGCCGCTCACCTCGCCGTTCGTCGGCGCCTTGACCGCCTGGACGGCCGGCAGCACCTGCGAGATGTCGTCGGCCGTGGTCGTCTCGTCGGCGGTGCACACGGCCCCCTGACCGGTGGGCGCGACCTCGACCTGGTGGCCGCTCGCGTCCTCGCCGGTGAACCCGGGGCGGCCGACGACGGTCAGCGGCCCGCGGGTGATCTCCGCGGTGCCGCCGGAGGCGAGCTCGCCGTTGACGGTGACGGTGTCGGCCCCGATCCCGTCGCAGATGACGTCGATGCCCGTGCTGGTGGGTGCGGCGGGCGCGGCGCCGGCGGACGTGCCGACGAGTGCCCCCGACGTGGTCAGGACGAGCGCGGTGAGTACTGCTCGGCGGTGCGACATGGTGGGTCCCCCCGGTCTGTGGCCAGTGACATCGGTCATCCTGACAGACGCCCCAGCGGCCCGCAGGGTTGCCTCCGGCAGGGGACGAAGGGGGGTCAGCCCCGGTGGCGCGGGTCGTCGGCCACGGCATCGCAGAAGCGGTCGACGTAGCCGATGAAGGCCGCGATGTCCTGCTCGCTCCAGTCGGCGAGCAGCTCGGCGAACCAGGCCTCGCGGTGCTTGACGAGGTCGTCGAGCAGGGCGACGCCCTCGTCGGTGAGGGCCACGAGCTGGGCGCGACCGTCCTCGGGGTCGGGGACCTTGTGCAGCAGGCCGAGAGCCGTCAGGTGGCTCACCTGACGACTGACGGTCGAGGCGTCGGAGAGGTTGCGCTCGGCGATGTCGCCGACCCGGCTCGGGGACTCGCGCACGGCGACGAGGACCGAGTGGTGGCTCGGCTCGACCGCGGGGTGCACCGCGGGGCCCGGGCTCGGGTGGCGTGCAGCATCCTCATCATGCGGATGACGCTGGTGCTCAGCTCGGTGGACGACGTGGTCACGGGCACTCCCTTCGATCGTTGTCCCTGACAGGACGCGATGCGGTGGTCCCCGGACTCGTTGCCTAGATTAGAGGGCATGTCTGCACGCCCGGGCGTCACCCGCACCACATCCCTCCCGCTCGGGGTCCTCGGCGTCGTCTCGGTGGTGGTCGTCGTCGCGGCGACGGCCTTCGCGGCGGGCCGCGCCGCTCGAGCTCGGCGACCCCGGCGCCTTCGTCCGGTGGGCGCTGCCCGTGCTGCGCGTCGTCCACGACGCGGCGGCGGCCGTGACCGTCGGCGCTCTCGTGCTCGCCGCCTTCCTCGTGCCGGAGACGACCCGCACCTCGCGGCGCGACAGCCTCGCCCGGCTGGCCGGTGGTGCGGCGATCGTGTGGTTCCTCGCCGGCATCGGCCGGATGCTCTGCGACTTCGCCTCGCTCGCGGGGCTCCCGCTCAGCGCGCCGACCTACCTGTCGCAGCTGCTCGCCTTCGTCTGGGAGCTCGACTCGACCCGCACCGCCGTCATCTCCTCGGCGATCGTCGGTGTCGTCGCCGTCTGCGCGCCGCTCGCCCGGAGCAAGGGCGCGCTCGCCTGGCTCTCCGCCGGCTCGGTCCTCGCCCTCCTGCCGCTCGCCCTCGCCGGCCACTCCGCCGCGAGCCTCGACCACATGAGCGGGGTCAACGCGCTGGCCTTCCACCTCGTCTCCGCGACCGTCTGGGTCGGCGGGCTCGTCGCGCTCCTCGTCATCCGCCCCGCGCTCGGCCAGCACCTCGCCGTGACCACGCGGCGCTACTCGAGCATCGCGGGCTGGTGCTACGCACTGCTCGTCGGCTCCGGCGTGCTCGCCACCTGGGTCAACATCGGCGGCCTGTCAGGGCTCGCCTCGCGCTACGGCGTGCTGCTCCTGCTCAAGGCGCTCGCGGTGGTCCTGCTCGGCATCGCCGGCTGGTGGCACCGCCACCGGGTCATCGCCGCCCTGGAGGCCGGTGCGGGGTCCAGCGCCTCGACCTCCGGTGCCCCGACCGGGGGCGGCGCCTTCGTCCGTCTGGCCGTCGGCGAGGTCATCGTCATGGCCACGGCGATGGGTCTGGGTGTTGCCGTCGGCCGCACGCCGACGCCCGAGTCGGCGCAGCTCGCACCGGGCAACTCGATCGTCTACGACCTGTCGGGCTACCCCGACCCGGGGGCGCCGACCTCGACGAGCTGGATCGCCTCGTGGCAGACCGACTGGCTGTGGCTGGCCGTCGCGGTCATCGCGGTCGTCGTCTACGTGCGGTGGGCCCTGCGCCTGCGCGCCCGGGGGGACCACTGGTCGGTGCTGCGCACGATCAGCTGGGTCCTCGGCTGGGCGGTCTTCGTCTACTTCACCTCGGGCGGCCCGGCCGTCTACGGCAAGATCCTGTTTTCCTGGCACATGGTCGAGCACATGGGCGTCGCGATGATCGCGCCGCTGCTGCTCGTGCCCGGCGCCCCGATCACCCTCGCGCTGCGCGCGCTGCCGGCGCGCCGGGACAAGACCCTCGGTCCGCGCGAGGTCATCCTCGCGACGGTCCACTCGAGCTATCTGCGGGTGCTGGCCAACCCCGCCGTCGCGGCGTCGCTCTTCTTCTTCAGCCTGGCGATCTTCTACTACAGCCCGCTCTTCGAGCTGGCGATGGTCACCCACACCGGGCACGTGCTGATGATGCTGCACTTCCTGCTGACCGGGTACATGTTCACGTGGGTGCTCATCGGCATCGACCCGGGCCCGAAGCGCTGGTCGCCGCTCGCGCTGCTCGTCGTCCTCTTCGCGACGATCAGCTTCCACGCCTTCTTCGGGGTGATCCTCACCCAGTCCACCGAGCTGCTCGCCCCGGGCTTCTTCGGACGGCTCGACCTGCCCTGGATGACCGACCCGGTCGCCGACCAGCGCACCGGAGGCGCCATCGCGTGGGGCGTCGGCGAGGCCCCGACCCTCGTGCTCGCCGTGGCCGTCGCCTGGCAGTGGATGCGCAGCGACGACCGCGAGTCGCGCCGTCGTGACCGGGCTGCCGACCGGGACGGCGACGCCGAGCTCGAGGCCTACAACCGGCACCTCGCCCAGCTCGGTCGCGAGGACTGAGCGAGGGGCCGAAGGGGAGGTCAGCCGCAGCTGGTCCACTCGCCGGTCGCGCTCTTGGCGGCCCAGCCGTTGGAGTTGCCCTTGTAGATGGCGCGGTAGCGGTAGCAGGCGCTCGGCTTCACCGAGGTGTTCCAGTTGTAGTAGCCGAGGCTGTTGGTCCGCGTCGAGCCGGCGTCGAACCAGTAGGAGCCGTAGGCCTGCCGGGCCTGGATGTAGACGCTCACGCCCTTGAGCGGGCGGACCGGGTTGCTCCACAGCTGGGTGACCCGGCCGGTGACCTTGCTGCCGCCGTTGCTCGTCGCCTTGAGCTTGACGCTCGTGCGCACCTTGGTCCCGGGCTTGGCCGTCTGGCGCTCCCAGTTGCTCTGCTTGTAGCTGTACCAGGCATTGCCCGCGTAGACCGCGCGATAGGTCTTGGACCGGTCGGCCGTGAGGCGCACGAGGAAGGCGCCGTTGGAGTTGCTCTCCGGGGTGGCGACGGTACGCCACGTCGTCGAGCCGACGTTGCGGGCCTGGATCGAGATGCGCCGGCCGGTGAGCGGTCGGTAGGTCGAGGCATCGAAGACCTCGCCGACGGTCGTCAGGCTCTCGTTGGTCCCGCTCCACAGCGGCTCCACGGTGAGGTTGAGACCGACGTCGCGCTTCGCGGTCGCCGCGGTGTCGGCGGCCGGCGCCGCGGTCGGGGCGGCGGTGCTGCTCGCCGCGGGGGCGAGCGAGACGGTCAGGGCAGTGGTGGCGGTGAGGATCATCGCGCGGCGGGTGCTCGGGCGCATGGGGGACTCCAGGGGCGAGGCGGTGACATCCGTCAGTGACGGGTGGTGCGGGTGTGACGCGTGGCGTCACCTCCGAGTGTGCCCCGTCCCCGGCGCTAGTCTGGGCTGAAACGCCGATCGAAGGGAGTGGGCCCCATGGGTGGCGAAGCCCTGTTCTGGATCTTCATCGTGGTCTTCAGCCTGCTCATGCTCGTGGGCTTCTACCTCGTCGACCGACCCCGTCGCCACCGCGACGTGCCGACCCGGCTGTCGGTCCGCACCGACCCCGCGGACCCTCGGGGGCGTCACCAGCCGGCCGAGCGGGTCGACATCACCGAGACCGACAGCCGGCTCTGAGCCGGAGACAAGGAGCAACACACATGTACATCGGAGCCGGCATCTTCCTGCTGCTCGTGGGTCTGGTCATCGTCTTCGCCTACAACGGCGACATGTCGGTCGCTGGCCTGGACCTCAACGCCATCGGCTGGATCGCCATCGCCCTGGGGGCCCTGGCGATCATCCTCAGCTTCCTCTTCACCAACCGCCGTCGCGAGACGGTCGTGCGCGACGACCGTCGCTACTGACCGCTCCGGACACGACCGAAGGGGGCTTCCCGCCAGCTGGCGGGAAGCCCCCTTCGCTCTGGGGTGAATCTCCTTGGGGAGAGGTGACTCAGAAGGCCGTCTCGGGCACGTCCATCAGGGTGTTGTCCGTGGCCTCGGCGATGGCGCGCTCGCCGCGAGGAGCGGCAGGACGTTCTTGGCGAAGAAGCTCGCGCGCGCCGTGCCCTGTCCGTAGAAGTCCTTGTCCTTGCCCTCCGCGCCGGCCTCGAGGGCCTCGGTGGCGACGGCGGCCTGGCGCAGGAGCAGCCAGCCGACGACGAGGTCACCGGCACCGAGCAGCAGACGCGAGGTGTTCTGGCCGACCTTGTAGATGTTGGTGACGTCAGAGCCCTCCTGCTTGGGGTCGGAGGCCATGAGCGCCTGGAACATCGCGCCGAGGATGCCCTGGACGTTCTCCAGGCCCTGGCCGAGCAGCTCGCGCTCGTGCTTGAGCGCGCCGCCCTGCGCGTCGACGTCCTGGGCGAACTCCTGGATCTGCATCGCGATGTGACCCAGCGCCTGGCCGTTGTCACGCACGATCTTGCGGAAGAAGAAGTCCTGGCCCTGGATGGCCGTCGTGCCCTCGTAGAGGGTGTCGATCTTCGCGTCGCGGACGTACTGCTCGATCGGGTACTCCTGCAGGAAGCCGGAGCCACCGAAGGTCTGCAGCGACTCGGTGCCGAGGAGGGTCCATGCCCGCTCGGAGCCCAGGCCCTTGACGATCGGCAGGAGCAGGTCGTTGACCCGGTTGGCCATCGCGGCGGGGGAGTCGTCGGCGATCGCCTCGCTGCCCGTGGCGAGCTGCTCGAGGTCGACGGTGTCCTGCTGGCTCGAGGTGAGCGTGACGAGCGCTCGCAGGCCCTCGGCGTAGGCCTTCTGCAGCATGAGGCTGCGGCGCACGTCGGGGTGGTGGGTGATCGTCACGCGCGGGGCGTCCTTGGCCGGCGTCGTCAGGTCGGCGCCCTGGACGCGCTCCTTGGCGTACTCGAGCGCGTTGAGGTAGCCGGTCGAGAGGGTGGCGATGGCCTTGGTGCCGACCATCATCCGGGCGTTCTCGATGACGCGGAACATCTGCGCGATGCCGTCGTGGACGTCGCCGAAGAGGGTGCCGACGGCGGCGTGCTTCTCGCCGAAGGTGACCTCGCAGGTCGTCGAGACCTTCAGGCCCATCTTCTTCTCGACGTTGGTGACGTAGACGCCGTTGCGCTCGCCGAGCTCGCCGGTCTCGAGGTCGACCGCGTACTTGGTGAGGATGAAGAGGCTCAGGCCCTTGGTGCCCGGGCCGGCGCCCTCGGGGCGGGCGAGGACGAAGTGGACGACGTTGTCGGTCATGTCCGACTCGGCCGAGGTGATGAAGCGCTTGACGCCCTCGATGTTCCAGGTGCCGTCACCGTTGTCGGTGGCCTTGGTCCGGCCGGCCCCGACGTCGGAACCGGCGTCGGGCTCGGTGAGCACCATGGTGCAGTGCCAGCCCTTCTCCGCGATCCACTTCGCGAGCTTCTTCTGCTCGTCGTTGCCGAGCAGGAAGAGCAGCTTGGCGAAGGAGTAGCTCGCGCCGAACATGCCGATCGCCGGGTTGGCGCCGAGGACGAGCTCGTTCATCGCCCAGCGCAGCGACGGGGGAGCGACGGTGCCGTCGAGCTCCTCGGGCAGGTCGAGCGACCAGAAGCCGGCGTCCTGGAAGGCCTTGTAGGACTTCTTGAAGGACTCTGGCATCGCCACGGACGAGGTCTCGGGGTCGAAGACCGGGGGGTTTCGGTCGGCGTCGGCGAAGGACTCGGCGAGCTCGTTCTCGGCCAGACGCGCGTACTCCTTGAGCATCTCGCGCGCGGTGTCGGCGTCGACCGCCTCGTAGGGGCCCTGGCCCAGGACCTCGTCGCGACCGAAGACCTCGAAGAGGTTGAACTCGATGTCGCGCAGGTTGCTCTTGTAGTGACCCATGCAGGCGTCTCCTGGTCGTGTCGTGCGCCGGGCCTGCCCGACGCTGGGGACAACACAGTAAGCAAGCGCTTACTGTGCATTCGGTTCATCCTCTCCCCGGTGCGCTTGCTGGGGCAAGCGAACGGCAGGTGACCTGACGCACAACGCAGCTCACCCCCCCTTCTCATACGAAGGGGGGGGAGGGGGGGGGCTCAACCTGCCGAGGTGGCCGGCTCAGCGCACGGAGTCGTGCCAGGCCAGGGCCGCGTCGAGCTGGTCGCGCATCTGGGCCGGCCGCGGCGGCGAGTGCCCCTGCGCGAAGTCGTCGAAGAGAGGGAGAAGCGGGGCCCGTCGGCGGCGTCGGGGTCGACGCCCGCGGCGCGCAGGAAGGGGCGCACGTGGTCCTCTAGGTGCCCCGGGTCGCCGCTGTTGTGCACGAGACGCACGAAGGCATCGGGCTGGTCCGGTCCGGCCGCCACCGGTGGGTGAGGTCGACGCGGTCGCGGTGCGCGGCCTCGACCGAGTCCATGTCGGCGTGCTCGGGGAAGAGCCGGGTGCGGAAGATCTTCACCGGCATGTGCTCGTAGCGGGAGACGCGGGTCTGCGGGGAGAAGGAGACCGCGAGCGACGCCGGCGTTCGGGCCGCGAGGGCCAGCGAGGCGTAGCCGCCACCGCTGCTGCCGGTGAAGACGGTGCGAGCCGTGCCCAGGCGCCCGGCGAGCGCGGCGACCTCGTCGGCGAGGCGGGCGGTGACGTCGTGCTCCTGCGGCCCGATGTACCAGGCCAGCGGGATCGCCTGGTCGACCGCGAGCGACGGGTCGGAGACGAAGAGGAGGTTCTCGGGGCGGTCGCGCAGCGTGCGCAGCCACTCGAAGCGCGGCAGAGTCGTGTCCTTGCGCACGAGGGCGCCGTGGAGCACGACGACCAGGTCGGGGTGGTCGCGCCGCAGCAGGAGGGTCTCGACCGTCAGTCGCGGGTCGTCCGGGTGGGTCAGCCGGGTCAGCTGCCGCTCTCCGGCCTCCGGCAGCGGCGCCTCGGCGAAGCTCGCGGCCTCGACGATCGGCGCCTCGGTGCGCTCGTCCCACTCGGTGCTCATCCGGTCATCCAAACATCCCGCGGGGCCTCGGTGCACCCACGACGACGAAGGGGGAGTCGGTGCCGGCGGGCCGCTGACCGTGGGTTAGCATGTCGCCTGCGCCTCGCGCGCCGGTGTAGCTCAATGGTAGAGCGCCAGCTTCCCAAGCTGGACACGCGGGTTCGATTCCCGTCACCGGCTCGGACAGCCCTCGGCCGCGACACCTGCCCGGTGTCGCGGCCGAGGGCTTTGTGCGCGCGAGGGGCTGGGTTGATGTATCCGGGTGCGCTGGAGGTCACCCATATACATCGACCGGCGAAGGGGAGAGGCTGGGCATGACGAAGGGCCGCACCCGGGTGGGTGCGGCCCCTTCGTCAGGTGTGTCGCTCAGGCGGCAGGGACGGGGTTGGTCGACGTGTAAGGCACGTCCCCCGCGAGCTCATTGGTGGCCTTCACCGTGACCGAGATGGTGAAGGCGGTCGGGCTGCTCAGGCCGAGGTCCTGGCCGAGCGGCGCGGTGTAGCTGCCGCCCGGGGCGATGCTGACCTGACCGACGCCACCGGTGGTGTTCGGGGGGAGCGTCAGGACGACGGTGTCGGTGCCGTAGCCGCTGGTCGTGGATCCCGGGACGAGGTTCTTGATGTCGCTGCCGAAGATGGTGATGCCGGTGATCGTCTGGCCGTTGTCCACGACGAAGGTGATGGTCAGCCCCTCGATCGACTCGGACCCGGTGTTGTTGAAGGTCGTCGGCGACAGGTTCAGGTTGGTCGCACTCTGGCGCGTGCCGGTGCCGGGCACCGACGTCGACAGGTCGTGCGGCGCGGTCGTCGACGCCGCGAGCGAGGGGGCCGCGGCGGCGATGGTGACGACGGGGGCGGACCAAGCCGCTCCCTTGACGATGGTGCGACGGCTGGGCGTCTGCGGGGTCATACGGGTTCCCTCCCATAGGTGGTCGGCCCAGGGAGGGCGAAGCACTCCGTTGTGCTCCCGTGATCGGCCGTGATCGCTGAGGACATTACCGTTACTTTGCAGTAACCGGGGGAAAAGGCGTGGAGAGTTTCCAGAGGTTCAGTCATCCGTCAGCCAAAGTGCCCTGAGTCGATGTATCCGGGTGCGCTGGGGGTCACCCATCGACATTGACCGACGAAGGGGGCGTGAACCCCCCTTCGCCCTGCGGGCAAGTACAGGTGTGAGCACACTGGGGACGGACACGGGGAGGGCGCCGATGGGGCAGGTCAGGGCGCTGCGACGGCCGCCGAGCATCGGGGGAGTGCCGATCGACGAGGTCTTCGACCGGCACCACGCCGACGTCTACCGCTACCTCGCCCGGCGGGTGCCGGCCGACGTCGCGGAGGACCTGGCGAGCGAGACCTTCGTGCAGGCGGTCGCGAGGGGTCACACCTTCGACTCGAAGCGAGGGGTGCTGCGCGGCTGGATCTTCGGCATCGCGAGCAACCTGCTCTCCCGGCACCACCGCGAGGAGGTCCGCGCCTATCGGGCCTGGGCCCGCACCGGCGTCGACCCGCTGACGACCGCCGGCGACGAGACCGACCGGGCCATCGACCGCGTCGATTCGCAGTCGAGCCGCCCGGCGCTCGTCACCGCCCTCGCCGACCTCTCCGACGGTGACCGCGACGTGCTGCTGCTCGTCGCCCACGCGGAGCTCACCTATGCGGAGGTCGCCCAGGCCCTCGACCTGCCGGTCGGGACCGTGCGCTCCCGCCTCCACCGCGCCCGCCGCATCGTGCGGGCCGCGCTCGACGACACCAGGGACCCGAGATGACCACTGACGACATCGGCCTGCTCGACGGGCCCGAGATGGACGCGCTGCGCGAGCTGCGGGCCGACGTGCCCGGGCCCACCGCGACGCAGCGGCAGGCAGCGTGGGAGCGCGTGCAGGGGGCCCGCTCCCACGCCGAGC
>NZ_JBNFOF010000084.1:0-11934 GCF_057364645.1 Janibacter sp. CFPM2_SD2 | reverse complement strand
GTGCGGCGTCGGCCACGGGCTCGTCCGTCAGGTCGGCGACGGGGGTCGCCTCGCCGGCGCCGATCGACCGTCCCTCCGGCGCCGGGGTCTCGATGACCGCACCCTCGTCGACGGGTGTGGGCTCCTCGCCCTGCTCACGCTGCTGCGCGGCGGCGACTGGGTCGGGCACGACGGACAGCTGGGGGCGCTGCTGCTCGCTCGGCCTGTCACTCGACCCGTCGCTCGGCTGGCCTCCGCCGAAGACGGAGGGCATCGCCCAGCCTGCCGACTGGTCCGCCGGCTGCCCGGGGCTGGCCGGGGTTGCGGACGCAGCCGGGGCCTCGTTCGGCGCACCCGGCGTCTCTACGGCCGCCTCGGGATCGGGCGTCTCGTCCGACTCGGCCGGGGCCTGCGGAGCCTCGTCAGGAGCGAAGGGGGCGTCGTCGACCGGCGTCTCGGGGCTCGGCTCGTCGACCTGCTCGGCGTCGGCCTGCTGCTCGGCCTCGGCGGGCTCGATGCCCACCGGCTCGTCGTCAGCCGGCGCCTCGGGGCTGGTCTCCTCGGACCTGCTCGGCGTCGCTCTCGGCCGCGCCGGTCCGCTCATCGGCCACCGGGGCCTGCTGAGCTGCCGCCTCCGGCGCGGGAACCACGACCGGCGCCGGGGCGCCGGAGTCAGCAACCCGCTCGGCCGCGTCCGTCTCGGGGCTGTCCCTCTCGACGCCGGCCACGGCGGCGACCGGCTCGGCAGCGGCCTCACCCGTCACGAGCGTGACCTCACCGTCGGTGTCGACGTCCTCGTCGGCCCACGGGCCGCGGGTGGGTGCGGTGACCTCGCGGCTGGAGCCGTCGGCGGCCGTGTGCCGCACGACGGCACTGCCGCGGACGAGGACGCGACCGCTCGCGTGTCGACGAGCGCGAAGTCGGGCGTGCGGCGCACGCGCCCGCGCTCAGCTCGTCGACGACGACATCGGCGAGGTCGTCGCCGTCGGCGGCGTCGAGGGCAGCGGTGATGCGCTCGACGAGGGTCTCGTCCCCCTTCGCCAGGACGGACACCCCGTCTCGGGTGACCTCGACCCAGCCCTCGTGGCCCTCGATCCTCGTCTGCATGCTCACTCCTCCTCGGTGAAGCTGTCCCGCGGCGTCGTGTCGTCCCCCGGACGGCGCGGACTGGTCTCGGCGAGGTCGTCCCCGACGTCCCCGTCGAGGTTGACGACGACGACGGTGACATTGTCGCGGCCACCGGCCTCGACGGCAGCACGGACGAGCTCCTCGGCCGCGACCTGCGGGTCGGGGCACGCCTGCAGGATGTCACGCATCCGCTCGTCGGGGACCTCGTTGGTCAGGCCGTCGCTGCAGATGATGAAGCGCTCGCCGGCGTAGGGCGGCAGCACCCACACGTCGGGCTGGTAGGCGTAGTCGGTGCCGAGGGAGCGGGTGACGACATTGCGTGCGGGGTGGACCCGCGCCTCCTCGGCGGTGATGACGCCCGCGTCCACGAGCTCCTGCACCTCGGAGTGGTCGACGGTCACCTGGCTCAGCCCGCCGTCGATCCACCGGTAGACCCGGGAGTCGCCGACGTTGAAGACCGCCCAGTGGTCGGACCCGCCGGCGCTGACGAGCGCCAGGCCGGTGGCCGTCGTGCCCATGCCGCGCTGCTCGGGGTTGCCCTCGACGGCGTCGAGGATGCGCTGGTTGGCGACGACGAGCTGGCGGCTGACGTCTTCGGCGGTCAGCTCGGGGTGGGTGACGAGCTCGCGCATCGCCTCCACGGCGATGCCGCTCGCGACCTCGCCCGCCGCGTGCCCGCCCATGCCGTCGGCGACGACGAAGATCCCGCCCTCGGCGAGCGCCGAGTCCTCGTTGTGGTCCCGCACGCGCCCCGTGTCGGTCGCCGCGCCCACGTGGAGCACGAGACCGGGGAGCTCGTCAGGACCGGCCACCGCACTCACTTGGTGACCCGGATCGTCTGCAGCACCTGCTGCACCTCGGCGTAGGCGCTCTGCGCGTCACCACCGCCGACCGACCCGGTCGCCTGGACGAGGTCGACGATGCGACCGCGTCGCGAGCCCGCGAAGAGATGGATCTGGACGATCGTGCCGATGTCCGGGTCGCTCCACGACACGTTGACGCCGAGGAAGGGGACCTCGCCGAGGGTGAGCTCGAAGGGCTCGTCGACATGGCCCTCGGGCTGCTCGTCGACGAAGGCCCGCAGCTCCGCCAGGGCCTCACGCATCGTGAAGTCGCCCGTCCGCTGGAAGCCGCGGACGACGACATTGGGCGCGAAGCCGTGGTCGCTGTCGATGCGGCGGCAGGCGAGCAGGGTCCCGCCGACCCGCACGGGCGCCCAGGTGTCCGGGGCGTCGATGGTGACTCCGGGGGGACCGGGGAAGACCTCGCTCGGGTAGCTCAGCTCAGGCATGCGCAGTGGATCCTCAGGGGTTGACGCGGATGGTGTCGACGATCGCGTCAATCGTCGCGTAGTCCTGCTCTCGTCGCGAGCCAGCATAGGAACCGGTCACCTGGATGACGTCCATGACGTCGTTGCGACGCTGGCCGGTGAACCAGTGCACCTGGCCGATCGTGCCGGCCTGGTCGTCGACGAAGGCGACGTCGGAGCCGAGCCACTCGCGGCCGTTGACGGCCTGCTGCTTGAGCGCGCCGAGCTCGCCGTCACGTCGCTGGGCGACGTACTCGGACAGCTCCGCGTGGATCTCCTCGGAGCCGAAGGACCCGAGGCGCTGGTAGAAGCGGACGACGACATTGGCGAGGAAGTGGTCGACACCCTGGGCGTCGTCGCGGATCGCGATGAGCGTCTCGGGCGCCCACACCTGGGTCCAGCCCTCGGGCATGTCGAGGGTGATCGGCGGCGGGCCGGGGACGACGTCGCTCGGGTAGCTGATGGTGGTCATGCTGCTCTCCTGTGGTCATGGGGGCGGCGGACTGGGGCCCAGCCTGCCATCTGGTGCGAAGGGGGTGTGACGTCTAGTCCCAGAAGCTGACCTTGTCCCAGGCCTTCTTGCCGGCGTCGCCGACGTCGCTGATGACTTCCTTCGGCGAGACCGAGATGTCGGCCTTGAGCCCGCCGCCGATGCCCAGGGTCGCGCCCACGTCGAACTTCACGCCGACCTTGTCCATGCTGACCTCGGCGTCCGCCGACGCGTGGGCGCCGATGCCGTAGGACACCTCGCCGCCGACGCCGACCTCGGCGGGGCCGAGGTCCTGGCTGACGGAGCCCTCGGCCTTGCCGCCGGCGAAAGCCTCGGCGTTGACGCCGACCTTGGCCCCACCCGGGCCGATGTTGGCCTCACCGCTCGCCTTGGCCTCCGCACCGACGAAGGCCTCCCCCTGCGCGGAGGTGCCGTGGTCACCGGTCCAGTGGCCCTCGACCTTGCCGACGTAGGCACCGGCCTCGGCATTGGCCTCGGCGTAGGCACCCTTCTTCACGTCGAAGCCGGCCTTGCCCTCGGTGGCGTACTCGGCGGAGAGGGCCTTGACGCTGGCACCGGTCTTCTCGTCGCCCCAGTCCTTCTGCCAGGCCTCGACGTCGCCCTTCTGGT
Organism: Janibacter sp. CFPM2_SD2; assembly: GCF_057364645.1. Lineage (NCBI taxonomy): Bacteria > Bacillati > Actinomycetota > Actinomycetes > Micrococcales > Intrasporangiaceae > Janibacter > Janibacter sp. CFPM2_SD2. The sequence goes on along the minus strand of NZ_JBNFOF010000084.1, from coordinate 8,398 downwards.
CCCAGGCCTTCTTCTCGACCAGGGGGTCGGTCTGGACCCCGTCGAGGATCTTCTTGCCGTCCTTCTGCGAACCGTCGTCGAAGGACTTCTCCTTCGACCACGACTCGCCGTACTCCTTGGTCCCGAGCGGGCCCTTGCCCCGGGTCGACTCCTGGGTCGTCTCCCAACCCTTGTCGCTCTTGGTCTGGTCGACGTCGGTCTCGGAGGAGCGACGGAAGCGGGGGTCCTGCTCGCGCTTCCAGCTGCCGTCCTCGGCCTCCTGCCAGCGCTTGCCCGTCACCGGGTCGTAGTAGTGGGTGTTGCCGTCCTTGTCCTTGTTGACCTTGACGAGGTCGGAGTCCTTGCCCGGACGCTCGAAGGTCTGCTTGTAGCTGATCGGGCCGTCGTCCTTGCCCTGACCCTTGCCGCCGCCGTTGCCGTTGCCCCCGCCGTTGCCATTGCCGCCGCCATTGCCCCCGCCGCCGCCGGAACCGCCGCCGACCTCCTTGGAGGTGGTGTCCTGGTCGCTCGCCTGCTCCTTCATCGTCCGGGCGACCTGGCGCAGGGTCTCGGTGGCCTCCCCCAGCTGCTTGACCGCGGTCGTGCGCCAGCGCACGAGCAGCGCCTGGCCGTCGTCCCCCTCCCAGTTGGCCTGCAGGAGGCCGGCGCTGGAGTTGCCCCGCTCCAGCACGTCGTCGAGCCGGTTGGCCTCGGTCGTGAGCTGCGCAGCGATCTCGCGGATGCGCGCAGTGTCCATGCCCTGCTGGACGTTCATCTTCTCTCCCCTGGCGGTGGCCGACGAGGCCTTCGAGTGCGGTCAGGTGGTCAACCTAGAAGTCCCGGACGGGGAGCGACATGGGGAGCACTCCCCACCCGCGTCAGGAGCGCTCCGCCCACCACGCCCGGAGCCGCTCCGCGGCCGCCTCGGGACCGATCGGACCCTCGTCGAGACGCACCTGCAGCAGGTGTCGGTAGGCCTCGCCGAGGACCGGCCCCGGCTCGATGCCGAGGACCTCGGCGATCTGGTGGCCGTCGAGCTCGGGGCGCACCTTGTCCAGCTCCTCCTGCGCGAGGAGGTCGTCGATGCGCTGCTCGAGGTCGTCGTAGGCGCGGCGCAGACGGGCGGCCTTGCGCTGGTTGCGGGTCGTGCAGTCGGCCCGGGTCAGCCGGTGCAGCCGCTGCAGCAGCGGACCGGCGTCGGTGACATATCGGCGGACCGCCGAGTCGGTCCACTGCCCGTCGCCGTAGCCGTGGAAGCGCAGGTGCAGCTCGACGAGGCGGGCGACCGACTTCGTCGTCTCCTTGTCGAAGCGCAGCGCGCGCATCCGCTTGGCGGTGAGCTTGGCCCCGACGACGTCGTGGTGGTGGAAGGAGACACCGCCCCCCTCCTCGAAGCGCCGCGTGCGGGGCTTGCCGATGTCGTGGAGCAGCGCGGCCAGGCGCAGCACGAGGTCGGGGCGCGGCACCGGGTGGTCGGCGTCGGCGGCGGGCCCTTCCAGGTCGATCGCCTGCTGGAGCACGGTGAGCGAGTGCTCGTAGACGTCCTTGTGCCGGTGGTGCTCGTCGATCTCGAGGCGAAGGGCGGGCAGCTCCGGCAGCACCTGCTCGGCGAGGCCGGTGTCGACGAGGACGCGCAGGCCCGCCACGGGGTCGGCGGCGAGGAGGAGCTTGACCAGCTCGTCCCGGATGCGCTCGGCCGAGACGATCTCGAGGGTGCCGGCTGCGGCGGTCATCGCCTCGAGCACCTCGGGGCTGGGGACGAGCCCCAGCTGGGCCACGAAGCGCGCCGCCCGCATCATCCGGAGCGGGTCGTCGGAGAAGGAGACCTCCGGCGTGGAGGGCGTGCGCAGCCGCTGGGCGGCGAGGTCGAGCATGCCGCCGTGCGGGTCGACGAGCGCGAGGTCGGGCAGGCGCAGGGCCATGGCGTTGACGGTGAAATCACGCCGGACGAGGTCGTCCTCGAGGTTGTCGCCGAAGGCGACGACCGGCTTGCGGGTCGTCCCGTCGTAGGCATCGGCCCGATAGGTGGTCACCTCGACGGTGTAGCCGCGGTGCCGGGCGCCGATGGTCCCGAAGTCGCGCCCCATGTCCCAGTGCGCGTCGCCCCAGTCGGCGAGGATCGCCTCGGTCTCGTCGGGCGACGCCGAGGTCGTCAGGTCGAGGTCCTCGCTGGCGCGACCGAGGAAGGCGTCACGCACGGGGCCGCCGACGAGGGCCAGCTCGTGACCCCCCTTCGCAAATCGCTCGCCGAGGTCGGTGAGCAGCGGCACGACCGGTGCCAGGTGGGCCACGGCCGCACGCAGGATCTCCGGGGGCAGGTCGGGGGACATGGAGCCCAAGGTTACGTGGGCTGCGTCCCCCGACCCGACATCACAGGACCGGGGCGTTGGGCAGGCAGCGGATCGTCCCGGACCCGTCGGCCTTGAGCGCGCGCTTGGTGATGTCGATGACCCGGGGGCTGTGGGTGATCGACAGGTGGTCGCTCAGGTCGATCGCGCACCCGTCCTGGACGGTGATGTTGCGGACCGTGGCTCCCGGACCGGCGGTGAGGAAGGTGCTGCGGTAGGGGGTGACCACCTCGTCGTACTTCGTCCCGATGACGGTGTAGTCGACCCCGGGAACGGTGTCGCCGTCGGCGGTGAGGGCGGTGATGTACTCCGACCCCTGCATCTGGTCGACGGCGGCCTGCCCCAGGCCCTCTCGGGTGAGGTCCGTCGCCCCGACGGCCTCGGCGATCGTCCCCAGACCCGACAGGGTCGTGCCGTGGTGGCTGCCGGCCAGGGTGACGACGTCGTCGACCCCTCCGCCACCGTGCTTCTTGAGCACGTCGGTGATGATCGTCCCGCCCTGCGACCACCCGACCATGTCGACCTTCGAGAAGCCGGTGCGGGAGCGCACGGTCTCGGCGAAGGCGGCCAGCTCGTCCCCGTTGCCCGAGAGCCCGGTCGTGCCGTAGACGCCGGGGATCTGGGCTGCGGCGTCCGTACCGTCCGTGCCGTAGTTGAAGGAGTAGACGCAGTAGCCGGCCCACTTCAGCTCGGGCGCCATCCGCGCGAAGGAGTCGTACTGGTTGGCGAAGGTGCCGTGGACGAGGACCACCGGGTTCTCACCTGCTCGCGGAACGCACCCCCAGTCGTTGACACCCTGCGGCTGGGCGTCGGGGTGCGCGAGCGAGTAGAGGAGCGAGCCGCTGAAGTTCAGCTGGTAGGGGCCGGTGACCGGCTCCTCCTGCTCGGCTGCGCCTGCCGTACCCACCCCCATCGTCAGGCTGGTCAGCAGAGCGGCGCCCGCGGCGGCTGCGGCTCGTCGGAGGGTCGGCTTCATCGTGGCTCCCGGGAAGGTCGTGCGTCGTCCTTGACGCCTCCGTCCTCGTTGACGGACCTACCAGACAGTAGTCACGCCGGTCCCACCGTGCAGAGCGCGTCCGGCGCACCTCGCCACCCGGGAGGCGCCCCGAGGTCGCATGGCTACAGTGACCACATGACCCACCCCGCCCACGCCTCCGGAGCGCAGCGCCGTCTGCCCGCGGTCGAGGAGCGGAGCGCCGGTGGGGTCGTCGTCGACGTGCACGAAGGGGAGGCCCGGATCGCGGTCATCGCCCGCCGCAACCGCGCCGGCCGCCTCGAGTGGTGCCTGCCCAAGGGCCACATCGAGGGCGAGGAGACGCTCGTCGAGACCGCCGCCCGCGAGGTCGCCGAGGAGACCGGCATCGAGGCCCGGGTCCTCGTCGAGCTCGGGACCATCGACTACTGGTTCGCCACCCCCGACCGGCGGATCCACAAGTTCGTCCACCACTACCTGCTCGAGGCCATCGGCGGCTACCTGACGATCGACAACGACCCCGACCACGAGGCCGTCGACGTCGCCTGGCTGCCGCTGCGCGAGGCGCACCGGCACCTGACCTTCCCCAACGAACGCCGCATCGCGAGGGAGGCGTGGCAGCGACTCGCCGGCGACGCCTGAGCGCCGCGGTCGCGAGCCTGCTGCTCGCGCTGCTCGTCGTGCTCCCCGTCGCCGTTGGTCCCACCACTGCCGCCGCCACCCCCTTCGCACCGGAGGACCCCGGTGACTCGCGGGTGACGATCACGTCGATCACCCCCGTCGTCGAGGGCGACGGCGTCGCCACGGTGCGCGGCACGGTGACCAACACCGGCTCCACGACCCTCTCCGGCCCCCGGGTGGCCGTGGTCCCGCAGGAGGCGGGCACCGGCCGGTCCGACATCGCCGACTGGACGAAGGGGGATGCCCCCGTCTCCGGGACCGCCCTGGCCGCGACGACGCTCGACGACGTCGCCGCCGGCGGCTCGGCGAGCTTCACGCTCGAGGTCGACGGCAACGACCTGCTGCCGCAGTCCTCCGCCGGCGCCGCGTGGGTGAGCGTGCAGACCGACGCGACGGCGGTGCACACCTTCGTCGGCGTGCAGCGGACCAAGGAGTACGAGCCGCTGCAGATCCTCTGGGGCATGCCGCTGCTGCTCCCCGACGACCGCCGGCTGTGGGGCACGAGCCGCGAGGCCCGCAGCAGCGCGTGGCAGGAGGCCGTCGGGAGCGACTCCCGGATCGCCGCCCTCACCTCCGAGGAACCCGCGGACGACGAGTTCTGGGTGCTCGACCCCTCCCTGCTCGATGTCCCCGCCGACGGCGAGGACATCGCCACCGCCGAGCTGGAGACGCGCACCCGGGCCGCCGAGTCCCTGCGAGAGCAGCTCGTCGGCTCCCGCACCCTCGTCCTGCCGGACGCCGATGCCGACGTCGCGGCGGGCGCCGAGTCGAAGGACGCCGCCCGACTGGTGAAGGCCCGGGTCGCCGACGGCACCCGGGTCGCCCAGGAGCTCGGGGCGCGCAGCGACGTGCTGTGGCCCGCCGACGGGCTGGCGACCGGCGAGCGCGCCGAGGCCCTCCACGAGCTGCGACCGACGGGGGTCGAGCCCACCCTGCTCGTCCCCAGCACGAGCCTGGTCCCCGAGGGATTCACCGCCACCGGCGGAGACCGGACCACGGCCGGGAGCCCCGTCGTCGTCAGCGACGGCCCCGATCGCCGACCTCGTCGAGGGCCTGTCGAGCGCCGACGACGTCACCCTGGCCCGTCAGCAGCTCGTCGCCGAGACCGCGGCCGTGCTCGGCGAGCGCCCGGGCACCCCCCGCACGATCGTCGTCGTCCCCGACCGCACGAGCACGCCCTCCGTCGAGGCCTACGAGCAGCTGCGCGCGTCGACCGACCGCATCCCCTGGCTCGAGGGCGGCGACCTCGACGTCGTGCTCGACGACGCCGCCGCGGCCGAGCCGGCCCGCACCGCGCGGACCCCGGGCCAGATCGACGACGTGACCGCCGGCGCCGCGACGCCCTCGGCGGTCCTGTCGCAGGACCTCGCGCCGCATCGTCCGCGACTCCCGGTCGATGGCGACCTTCGCCGCCGTCCGTCGCGACGGGACCGCGTGGCGCTCGCGGATGCAGGCCTCCCTGCAGCAGCTGACGTCGACCCGGTGGCGCGAGGACCGCTACGGCTTCGTGCGCCTGCACGACGACGTCGAGCAGGCCGTCACGCTCGACGCCGACGACCTCGTCGTCTCCTCGGGCGACGTCAACTTCTTCGCCGACAGCGGGCGGCTGCAGATCAGCATCACCAACAACACCGACGTCCAGCTCGAGGACCTGCGGGTGCACGTCACCCCCGGCAACCACTCGCTGCGCGTCGACGGCGACCCCGACCCGGTGACGATCGGCCCGGGCGGCCAGCAGACGGTCACGGTGCAGGCCACGGCGCTCGCCGCCGGCCAGGTGCCCGTCAACGTCGCCGTGACGACCCCGGGCGGCCACGCCGTCGCCGAGCCCGCGACCCTGCACGTCAAGGTGCGGCCGACCGGCGACTCGATCTACTGGGTCATCGGTGGCGCGGCCGTGCTCCTCCTCGCGGCAGGCACGTGGCGTACCGTGCGGGGCGGTCGTCGCGCACGCGCGGCCGCACCCGAGGGCAGCTCGTCCGAGGGTCAGCCCGAGAGCAGCTCGCCCGAGGGCGACACAGACCACTGACCCCGAGGGGACGACGCATGAGCGAGGCCGCCACTCCGCAGGAGGACCTCGGCGAACCGGCCGCGGGTCGGAGCGCACCGGACATCGGCCGGTCGAGCGCCATCATGGCGTCCGGCACCCTCTTCTCCCGGGTCCTCGGCTTCGCCCGCAACAGCCTGACGGCCTATGTCGTCGGCCTGACGGTCATCGCCGCCGACGCGTGGAATGCCGCCAACACGCTGCCCAACATCTTCCACCTGCTCATCGCGGGTGGCGTGCTCAACGCCGTGATCGTCCCGCAGATCACCCGCGCCATGCGCGACCACGACGGCGGGCAGACCTACATCAACCGGCTGCTCACCCTGTCGACCGCCGCCCTCGCGGTCATCACCCTGCTGCTCACGCTCGCGGCGCCGCTGCTCGTCTCGCTCATCGTCTCGAGCAGCTGGCCGCCGGAGGCCCGCACGCTCGCGACCGCCTTCGCCGTCCTGTGCCTGCCGCAGGTCTTCTTCTACGGGCTCTACACCCTCCTCGGGCAGATCCTCACGGCCCACCACCGCTTCGGGGCCTTCATGTGGTCACCGGCGCTGGCCAACGTCGTCGCGATCGGCGGCCTGCTGTGGTTCGTCATCACGGACCAGCCGCGGCAGGGTGAGGTCGGCGAGTGGACCCCGACGATGGTCGCGGTCCTCGGCGGCACGGCGACCCTCTCGATCGCCCTGCAGGCCCTCGCCCTCGTCCCGGCCCTGCGCGGGACCGGTCTGCGCTTCCGCCCCGTGTGGGGCCTGGCGGGGCAGCGGGCTCGGCAGCGCCTCGCGCATGGCGATGTGGGCCTTCGCCGCCGTCGCCGTCGGCCAGGCCGCCTACCTCGTCAACTCTCGCGTCCTCACCGGCGCCCTGCACGCCGCCGAGGCCCGCGGGGTCGAGGGCGCCGGCCTGACGGCCTATGCCAACGCCTTCCTGCTCTTCATGCTCCCGCACGGCATCATCACCGTCTCGCTCGTCACCGCCCTCTTCACGCGCATCTCGCACGCGGCCCACGACGACGACACCCGGGCCGTGACCGCCGACCTGCGGCGCGGCCTCACCCTGCCCGCGACGATCCTCCTGCCGGGCACGCTCGCGATCCTGCTCGTCGCGCCCTACCTGCTTGCCGCCGTGCTCCCGGGCACCCCGCGCGACCAGGTGGACGCCTCCGTCGGCGTGCTCGCCGCGATGATGCTCGGTCTCCTGCCCTACGGCTGGTTCTTCCTCGTGCAGCGCGCCTACTACGCCTACGAGGACGGGCGCACCCCCTTCGTCCTGCAGCTCGTCGTCACGGGCGTGGCGCTCACCTTCACCCTCATCGGGTCCCTCGGCGTGCCGGAGCACGCCGCGACCTGGGTCGGCCTCGGCCAGACCGTGTCCAACCTCGTCGCCGCCGTCCTCGGCCTGTGGCTGCTCCGTGGCCGGCTCGGCTCGCTCGGCCTCTCGCGCGTCGTGCGCAGCTCGTCCGGCTCGGGCTGGCCACGCCGTCGGCGGCCTCGTCGGCTGGGGCCTGCTGCGCGCCCTGCTGCTCGTCGTCGACGGGCAGACCTGGTTCGGCTCGGTCGTCGTCACGGCCGCCGTCGGGCTCGTCGTGCTCGGCGTCGCCCTGGCCCTCGCGGCGCGGCTGCGGGTCGAAGAGGTCTCCGAGCTGCTCGGCCCGCTGACCCGCCGCCTGCGCCGTGGCTGACGCGCCCCGGACGTCGGCTGCGCGGATGCGCTGCCGCTGGGACCTAGGATGGCGCGGCAGGCCTACACCGACGAGAGGGGCAGCGTGCACGGGGTGAACCCGGGGACGGAGCTCGGTCGCTACACCGTCGAGACGAGGATCGAGGAGATCCCCGGTGGCGAGCGCTGGAATGCTCGCGACACGACGCTCGACCGCGACGTGACGCTCATCGTCATGCCCGCCGACGCCGATTCGACCGCCGCCGCGCTCGACGCTGCCCGCCGCGCCGCGGGCATCGAGGCCGCACAGCTCGTGCGCATCCTCGACGTCGGCAGCGAGGCGGAGCACTCCTTCATCGCCGAGGACGCCATCGGTGATGCCAGCACCTACACCGAGGTCATCGGCACCGAGGGCCTGCCCGCCGAGGAGGTCCGCCGGATCACCGGTGAGGTCGCCACCGGCATCGAGGCCGCCCGCGCCCGCGGGCTGCACCACCTCGCACTGACCCCCGACCTCGTCCTCCTGACGGGCGACGGCCGGGTCAAGGTGCGCGGTCTCGCGACCGCCGCCGCCCTCGCCGGCATCGAGACCGAGGGCGAGGAGGCCGACCGCCGACGACGCGACCGGTGTCGTCGCCCCTCGCCTACGCCGGCCTCACCGCCACCTGGCCGCTCGAGCGCCCGAGCGGGCTGCCGAGCGCCCCCCCGCGAGGGGTC
>NZ_JBNFOF010000083.1:0-11969 GCF_057364645.1 Janibacter sp. CFPM2_SD2 | reverse complement strand
CCCCCACCGATGCCCGAACGCCCGCGCCCCCCCGGCGGCGCAGGTCGTCGGCGACGTCGGTCATGGCCGCGGTCATCGGCCCGTCCTGCGCGGCGACGAGCACCGCCGCGACGTCGGGTCCGACGACGGAGATCGGCCCGTGCCGCAGGTCGGCGTAGGAGTAGCCGCGCACGGGGACCAGGCAGGTCTCCTCGATCTTCAGCGCCGTCTCGAGCGCGGTCGCCAGGCACATGCCGCGGCCGGAGACGACGACGTGCTCGGCCGCCTGCAGCAGCGGCACCGCGGGTTCGACGAGCTCGGCCCGCTCCACGGCGAGCGCGACCTCCTCGGCGACCCGCCTCCACTGGTCGTCGCTCCCCTCCGGGTCCAGCTCCGCCCCGAACGCGTCCGCGACGACGGCGACCGCGACGAGCTGGGTGAGGTGCGACTTCGTGGCCGGCACGGCCAGCTCCGGCCCGGCCTGCGTGACCAGGGCGAGGTCCGCCCCCTTCGCCAGCAGGGAGCCCTCGACATTGGTGACGGCGACGACGGCGGCCCCGTGCCCACGGGCCCAGTCGGCCGTGGCGACGATCTCCTCGGTGGCGCCGGACTGGGAGATCGCGACCACGAGGGTGTCGGCGAGGTCGAGGTCGGCGCGGTAGTGCGTGGCGATGCTCGGGGCGGCGAGCGAGGCCGGGATGCCGGCGCAGGCCTCGAGGAGGTAGCGGCCGTGGATGGCGGCGTGGTCGCTCGACCCACGGGCGACGAGCAGCACGCGGCGACGGTCGGCGAAGAGCGCGCGCACGTCGGCGCGCAGCGGCAGCAGCGCCTCGAGCGTGCGGCGCACGGCCGCCGGCTGCTCGGCGATCTCGCGGGCCATCACGGTCACGATGCTTGACACCTCCCACCCCGACGTGGATCCTCACTGGTACGTACCAGACCGTACCAACGAAGGTGAGGATCGGGAAGTGTCGCGAGCACCGCTCCACGGGCCCCGTCCCAAGCACGTCCAGCTGCGCGAGGCGATCGCCGAGCTGGCCGCCGGCCTGGGACCCGAGGCGGCGATCCCCTCCGAGCGCGAGCTCATGGCGACCTACTCCCTCTCCCGCGCGACGGTCCGCAAGGCGATCGAGTCGCTCATCGCCGACGGCATGCTCCACCGGGTCCACGGCAAGGGCACCTTCGTCGCCCGCCCGCGGCTGGAGAGCCGGCTGCACCTCGCGAGCTTCAGCCAGGACATGCGCCGACGCGGGCTCACCCCGTCGACCCGGCTCCTCGGCGTGCGCCTGGCCGCTCCCCCGAGCGAGGTCACCCAGTGGCTCGGCCGGGCCGGGGCCTGGCGGCTGGACCGGCTGCGCCTGGCCGACGGGCAGCCGATCGCGCTCGAGGAGAGCTGGTACCCCGCCGACCTCGCTCCCGGCCTCGACCGGCACGACCTCGGTGACTCGATCTACGCGCTGCTCGCCGACGAGTACGGCGTCGTCATCGACGCCGCCGAGCAGACCCTGTGGGGCGAGTGCGCCGAGGGCCAGGTCGCCCAGCTGCTCGCCTGCCCCGACCGGGCGCCGCTGCTCGTCTTCCGCCGCCTGTCCACGAGCCTCGGCCGCCCGGTCGAGCACGTCGTCTCCCGATATCGCGGAGACCGCTACCAGCTGCACATGTCGTTGAGCCGGGACGACACCCCACCGCCGGCACCGCCACACGAAGGGAACACGCCGTGACCACTGCAGACGGCTCCATCGCGTCCGGGGACTCCGGGCGCCGCAAGCTCAACCTCGCCCCGCTCCAGAAGTTCGGCCGCAGCCTCATGCTGCCGATCGCCGCGCTGCCCGCCGCAGCCCTGCTGCTGCGCCTGGGCCAGCCCGACCTGCTCGGCGCGGACGGCCTGGGCTGGACCCGGGTCGCGCCGGTCATCGGCGCGCGGGCGGTGCGCTCTTCGACAACCTGCCGATCCTCTTCGCCGTCGGCATCGCCATCGGCATGGCGAAGAAGGCCGACGGCTCGACGGCCCTCGCGGCCGTCGTCGGCTACCTCGTCTTCAAGGCGGTCGGTGACGCAATGTCCCCCTTCGTCCTCGGGACGCCGGCGAAGGGAGAGGAGCAGGAGCTGATCAACTACGGGGTCTTCGGCGGCATCGCCATGGGCCTGACGGCCGCGTGGCTGTGGCAGCGCTACCACCGGATCAAGCTGCCGGCCTACCTCGCCTTCTTCGGCGGACGGCGCTTCGTGCCGATCGCCACGGCGACCGCCGCGATCGTCATCTCGGTCCTCACGAGCTTCGTCTACCAGTGGTTCGACGCCGGGATCACCGGCCTCGGCGAGTGGGTCGCCGACAACGAGGTCATCGGTGGCTTCGTCTACGGCACGGTCAACCGTCTGCTCATCCCCACCGGCCTGCACCACATCCTCAACAACCCCCCGTGGTTCCTCATCGGCGAGTACACGCCCGAGGGCGGCAAGCCGGTCACCGGTGACATCGCCCGCTTCCTCAACGGCGACCCGACGGCCGGCGCCTTCATGACCGGCTTCTTCCCGATCATGATGTTCGCCCTGCCCGCCGCCGCCCTGGCGATCTACCAGGAGGCCAAGCCGGCGCAGAAGAAGCTCGTCGGCGGCATCATGGGCTCGGCCGCGCTGACCTCCTTCCTCACCGGTGTCACCGAGCCGCTCGAGTTCGCCTTCATGTTCGTCGCGTGGCCGCTCTACGTCATCCACGCGGTGCTCACCGGCACCTCGCTCGCGCTGACCAATGCTCTGGGCATCAAGGACGGCTTCGGCTTCTCTGCCGGCCTCTTCGACTTCGTCCTCAACTACAACATCGCGACGAAGCCGCTGCTGCTCGTGCTCATCGGGCTCGGCTACGCCGTCGTCTACTACGTGCTCTTCCGCTTCGTCATCCGCACGTGGAACCTGCGCACCCCGGGCCGCGAGGACGAGGGCGAGGAATCGCTCGTCACCGCGGACGACTCGGCGTGATCGTCACCGCCGACCGCGTCCTCACCCCGGGGCGCACGCTCGCCCCGGGGTGGGTGCAGGTCGAGGGCGAGCACATCGCGCAGGTGGGCGAAGGGGGTCCCCCCTCCCCTGCCGACGTGGTCACCACGGGCACCCTCGTGCCCGGCTTCGTCGACACCCACTGCCACGGCGGTGGCGGCGGGTCCTTCACGGTCGGTGACGCCGACGAGGCCGCCACCGTCGCCCGGGCGCACCTGGCCCACGGTACGACGAGCCTCGTCGCCAGCCTGGTCACCGACGAGGTCCCCTCGCTCGAGCGCTCGGTGCGGGTGCTCGGCGAGCTCGTCGACGACGGTGCCCTCGCCGGGGTGCACCTCGAGGGGCCGTGGCTCTCCGCGGACTTCTGCGGTGCCCACGAGCCGAGCCTGCTGCGGCCCCCTTCGCCCGAGGACGTCGACCGGCTGCTCGCCGCCGGCGGCGACGCGCTGCGCATGGTGACGATCGCGCCCGAGCTCGACGGCGCCCTCGACGCGGTGCGCCGGGTCGTCGACGCGGGGGTCGTCGTCGGCGTCGGGCACACCGACGCGACGTGGGAGCAGGCCCGGGCGCGATCGACTCGGGCGCCACCGTGGCCACGCACCTCTTCAACCAGATCCGGGGGCTGCACCACCGCCACCCGGGGCCGATCGCCGCCCTGCTCGAGGACGAGCGCGTGTGGGTGGAGCTGATCTCCGACGGCGTGCACGTGCACCCGGCGATGCTGCGACTGGCCGAGCGCTCGGCGCGCGGGCGGATCGTGCTCGTCACCGACGCGATGGGCGCGGCCGCGCGGCCGACGGCGACTACCACCTCGGGCCGATCCACGTGCAGGTGCGTGACGGCGTCGCCCGCACGGCGAGCGGTGCCATCGCCGGCTCGACCCTGACGATGGCCGGTGCCGTGCGGCACTCGGTGTCCAGCGGCTTCACGCTCGAGGCGGCCGTCGCCGCGGCCACCTCGGCACCGGCGGACTCCCTCGGCCTGACCGACGTCGGGCGCCTCGAGCCCGGCGCCCGCGCCGACCTCGTCGTCCTCGACGACGACCTCGACGTCACCCGGGTGATGCGCCGCGGCACCTGGGTCCCCCTCCCCTGACACCGCCTTTCCGTAAGGAAATGCGCACCCGGTCTGCATTCCCCAACGGCAATGCGAAAACGGCGGGCGTCAGCGGTCGTCGGCGTCGAGCTCCTCGTCGATGGCCTCGCCCGTGACGTCGTGGGCGCGCACGCTCGCGAGCTCCGGGCCGCCGAGCGGGTCGCCGTGCCAGCGCACGAGGTCCCAGCCCTCGCCCGGGCGGCCGTCGAGCATGACCATGCCGGTGTTGTTGATCCACTTCCCCTCGATCGCGTCGGCGTCGAGGCCGGCCGAGAGCGCGGCGTAGACCCGGATCGCGGCGCCGTGGCTGAAGAGTGCGACGGTGTCGTCACGCCCGTGCTGCTCGGCGATCGTCCGCACCGCAGCGTCGAAGCGCGCCATGAACTCGTGCCCCGTCGTCCCACCCACGAGCGCGTGGTCGAGGTCGCGGTGCAGCCAGGCGGCGACGCCGCCGAGATAGGCCTCGACCGCCTCACGGTCGGATCGCATCTCTACGTCGCCGGCGGAGATCTCCTGCAGGCCCTCGCGCACCACGATCTCGAGCGAGCGCTCCTGCGCCAGAGGCGAACCCGTGAGCTGGGTGCGCACCAGCGGGCTCGCGTAGACCGCACTCACGTCCTCGTCGGCGAGCGCCGCAGGCACCGCGGCGGCCTGGCGCTGTCCGAGATCGGTCAGCCCCGCGCCGGGGTATGCGGTGTCCAGCGCACCGGTGACGTTGTGGGGTGTCTGGCCGTGACGGATGAGGAGGAGGCGCACACCAGCAGGCTACGCAGGTGGGCGCCTCCTCCCGGACGTGGTCCGGCCGGGGTCGATCAGCCCTGCGAAGGGGGCTGACCACCGCCGGGCTGACCACCGCCGGGCTGACCGCCACCACCACCGCCACCGGTGGGCTCGGTCGTCGTGTCGACGCCGACGACCAGGGTGACGTCGTACCCCTTCGCCACGCTGCCGCTGACGTCCGCGAGCTGGCTCGTGCCCCCGTCGTCGCCGAAGACGTTGTCGCTCGTCAGGCTCAGGCTCGACATGTTGCCCACCGAGGCGTCGTAGCCGTCGGTGGCGTAGACCGTGGTGCACACGTCCTGGGGCAGCGCGACCTGCGAGGTGGCGATGGCCTTCGACGCGTCGGTGATGCTCGCCTCGTCGGGATAGACCTCGAAGTGGATGTGCGGCCATCGACCGGAGTAGCAGGCCGGGAAGATGCTCGTGAAGCTCACCGTGCCGCTGTCGTCGGCGACCTGCACACCGCGCAGGTAGTTCTCGCCCTCGACCCCCTGCGAGTACATCGAGTAGTTGCCGTCGCGGTCGCAGTGCCACACGTAGACTGCGACCCCGGCGAAGGCGGCCCCGCCCTGGGCGAGGTCCTTGATCTTCAGGGTCAGGGTCATCGGGACCCCTTCGGCGGTCGTCGTGCTGCTGCCGAAGCTCGAGCGGATGTCCTGGCGCACGATGCCGCTCTCCTCGAGGACGTCGGGGCCGTTGCTCCCGTCACCGGGATAGGGCCCCGCCGTCTCGTCGGGGATCTCGCTCAGCGAGCTCGAGCCCGACGAGCTCGAGCTCGACGACGCGGACCCCGAGGAGGTCGTCGCCGAGCCCGAGCCGCCGGACGAGGAGTCACTGCCGGAGGCGCAGGCCGTCAGGCCGAGCACGGTGCCGGCACCGATGAGGCCGAGCATCCGGCGCCGGCCGACGAGCGTCCCGAGGTCGAACTGGAGCCCCTGGTCGACGAGTTCCTCGTCCTGCTTCGGCAGCACCCTGCCCCCGTGGGTCCGCGGTGTGGTCATGGCCATCTCCTGTGCTCGCTGCTTCGATGTCATGGCTCCACCCAAGGCCCCGTCCCTGTGGGCCGGCTGTGGGATCACCATGACGCAGTGATGCGCCGACGGCGGGTTCCTAGCGGACCAGGCTGGGCCGCTTGGGGTCGAAGGTCCACCCGGGCACGAAGGCCTGCATGGCGAGGGAGTCGTCGCGCGACCCGAGCCCGTGCTCGAGGTAGAGCTCGTGCGCCTCGGCCAGCCGGTCCCGGTCGATGGTCAGGCCGAGCCCCGGCGTCTGCGGCACCTCGATCGCCCCGTCACGGATGACGAAGGGGGACTGCGTCAGGGCCTGTCCGTCCTGCCAGATCCAGTGCGTGTCGAGGGCGGTGATCTCGCCCGGGGCGGCGGCGCCGACCTGGGTGAACATCGCCAGCGAGATGTCGAAGTGGTTGTTGGAGTGCGAGCCCCAGGTCAGGCCGAACTCGTGGCACAGCTGCGCCACGCGCACCGACCCGGCCATCGTCCAGAAGTGCGGGTCGGCGAGCGGGATGTCGACCGCATTGGTCCGCACCGCGTGGGCCATCTGGCGCCAGTCGGTCGCGACCATGTTGGTCGCCGTGCGCAGGCCGGTGGCCCGCTTGAAGTCGGCCATGACCTCGCGGCCGGAGTAGCCCCCTTCGGCACCGCAGGGGTCCTCGGCGTAGGCGAGCACGTCGTGCAGCCCACCGAGCAGGCGCACGGCGTCGTCGAGGAGCCACCCGCCGTTGGGGTCGAGGGTGATCCGCGCGTCGGGAAATCGCTCGTGCAGCGCCGTCACGGCGGCGACCTCCTGCTCGCCGGGCAGCACGCCGCCCTTGAGCTTGAAGTCGCTGAAGCCGTAGCGCTGCTGGGCCGCCTCGGCCAGGCGCACGACCGCCTCGGGGGTCATCGCCTCCTCGCGGCGCACCCGCTCCCAGTCGTCGGCCCCGTCGGGCTCGCGCAGGTAGGGCAGGTCGGTCGCGTCGGGGTCGCCGACGTAGAAGAGGTAGCCGAGCATCGGCACACTCGACCGCTGCTGGCCGTCACCGAGCAGCTCGGCGACGGGCACGCCCTGCTCCTGACCCGCGAGGTCGAGCAGCGCCGACTCGAGCGCCGTCACCGCGTGGACGGTCGTGCGCAGGTCGAAGGTCTGCAGCCCGCGACCGCCAGCGTCGCGGTCGGCGAAGGTCGTGGCGACCTCGCGCAGCAGCGAGCGGTGGCGCAGCACCGGCTGGCCGACGAGCCTGCGGCCGGCGTCCTCGACTGTCTGCCGGATCGGCTCGCCGCCCGGGACCTCACCGAGGCCCTCGCGTCCGGCCGAGTCGGTGACGATGACGACATTGCGGGTGAAGAAGGGGGCGTGACCGCCGGAGAGGTTGAGCAGCAGCGAGTCGTGGCCCGCGACAGGGACCACCTCGACCCGCTCGATGGTCGGCGTCATGCCTCGAGCCGCCCGTCGACGCGCCGGGTCAGACCCCACGGGTTGTCGTCGCGCACGGCGGCCGGCTGGATCGCGGCCGGCACGTCCTGGTAGGCGACCGGGCGCTGGAAGCGCTCGATGGCGAGCGACCCGACGGAGGTCGTGCGCCCGTCGGAGGTCGCCGGGAAGGGCCCGCCGTGGACCATCGCGTGACCGACCTCGACGCCCGTGGGCCAGCCGTTGAAGAGGATCCGCCCGGCCTTGAGCTCGAGCACCTCGACGAGGCGAGCGGCGTCGGCCTCGTCGGAGTCGGCGGCCTGGACGGTCGCGGTCAGTTGCCCCTCGAGCTCGGCCAGCCGCGGGAGCAGGTCGTCGAGCGCGTCGTAGCGCACGACGACACCGGCGGCACCGAAGACCTCGTCGGCGACGGAATCGAGGTGCTCGGCCCCGGCCTCGACGAGCTGCGGCGCCGGGGCGTCCGCGGTCTCGCCGGCGTACCGCTCGCGACGACGTGACGCCGTCGGCACCGGCCTGGCGCTCGGTACCGGCCTCGTAGGCCCGGGCGATGCCCGGGGTGAGCATCTGCGTGCCGGTCGCCGCAGCGACCACCCGCCCGGCGGCGGCGAGGAAGAGGTCACCGTCCTCCCCCTTCGGCAGGAAGAGCAGACCGGGGTTGGTGCAGAACTGACCCGACCCGAGGGTCAGGGAGCCGACGTAGGCCGCGGCGAGGTCCTCGGCGCCGGAGGCGATCGCACCCGGCAGGACGACGACGGGGTTGATCGACGACATCTCGGCGTAAACCGGGATCGGCACGGGGCGCGCTGCGGCCGCGGCCACGAGCGCGAGGCCGCCACCACGGGATCCGGTGAAGCCGACGGCGGTGATCCGCGGGTCGGCCACGAGCTGCTGGCCGACCTCGATGCCCTCGTCGAGGACGAAGGAGAAGACCCCGGCGGGCAGGTCGGCCGCGGCGACGGCGCGGGTCACCGCGCGGGCCACGAGGACGCCGGCCTGCGGGTGCGCCGGGTGCCCCTTGGACGACGACCGGGCAGCCGGCCGCGAGGGCCGAGGCGGTGTCGCCGCCGGCGGTG
The DNA here is from genome assembly GCF_057364645.1 of Janibacter sp. CFPM2_SD2. NCBI lineage: Bacteria > Bacillati > Actinomycetota > Actinomycetes > Micrococcales > Intrasporangiaceae > Janibacter > Janibacter sp. CFPM2_SD2. Next base: position 3,618 of record NZ_JBNFOF010000083.1, on the reverse strand, counting down.
GAGAAGGCGAGCGGGAAGTTGCTCGCGCCGAAGACGGCGACCGGGCCGAGCGGCACCATCCGCTGACGGATGTCGGCGCGCGGCAGCGGCTCGCGGTCGGGCTGGGCGGGGTCGATGCGCACGCCGAGGTGGTCACCCAGGCGCACGACGTCGGCAAACATCCGCAGCTGGCCGGTCGTGCGACCGACCTCGCCGGTGATCCGGCCCTCGGGCAGGTGCGACTCGGCGACGGCCGCGGCGATGATCGCCTCACGGTCGGCCTCGATCTCGGTCGCGACGGACTCGAGGAAGGCGGCGCGCTGCTCGGGCGTGGTGGCCCGGTAGGCCGAGAAGGCCTGTGCCGCAGCGGTGGTGGCGGCGACGACGTCGGGCGTGCTCTGCTCGACGCCGGCGATGATCGAGGTGTGCTCGGTGGTCATGCGGTCCTCTCTCAGCGGGTCTTCTCGATGAGGGCGGCGAGCTCGCGACCTCGTGCTCGGCGAGGTCCACGAGCGGCGAGCGGACCGGGCCGGCGGGGCGGCCGACGGCCTTGAGGCCGGCCTTGACGATGGAGACGGCGTAGCCGGCCTTGCGGTCGCGGATGTCGAGGTAGGGCAGGACGAAGTCGTTGAGCCGGCGGTAGACCTCGGCGTGGTCCTGGCGGCGCACGGCGTCGTAGAAGTCGATGGCCCAGCCGGGCACGAAGTTGAAGAGCGCGGACGAGTAGGTGCTTACGCCGAGCGAGAGCAGCGGCAGCGCGAAGGTCTCGGCCGTCGGCAGACCACCGATGTACATGAGCCGGTCGCCGACGCGGGCGTAGGTGCGCGTCATCTGCTCGACATTGCCCACGCCGTCCTTGAAGCCGATGAGGGTCGGGTGCGAGCCGGCGAGCCGGGCGACGGTCGTGTCGTCGAGGACCGCGTTGGCGCGGGAGTAGACGACGACACCGAGGCCGGTCGCCTCGCAGACGCGGGCGGCGTGCTTGTAGAGGCCCTCCTGGCTGGCCTCGGTGAGGTACGGCGGCATGAGGAGGATGCCGTCGGCGCCGGCGGCCTCCGCCGCCTTGGCCTGGGCGACGGCCTTGACGGTCGCCCCGGTCGCGGGGGCGAGCACGGGGACCCGGCCGTCGACCTGCTCGACGGCGGCGCGCACGACCTGGTCGGTCTCGTCGAGGCTGAGGCCTGAAGCCCTCACCCGTGCCGCGCGCGAAGAGTCCCGCGACGGGGAAGCTGCTCAGCCAGTCGATGTGGTCGCGGTAGCCCGCGAGGTCGAGCGCGCCGTCGTCGGCGAAGTGGGTCACGGGGAAGGAGAGCAACCCGCTCTTGAGCTGGGCGGCGAGGTCGGTCGGCGAGTAGCTGGTCACGGGCTTCCTTAGGTCGTGCTGCTGGGTGTTGGGGCCACCGTAGGGACGCGCCTCGATGCCTGTCCAAGCCCAAATTCGTATCCCGTGATACTTCCCGTGCATGACGAACGGAGGGCCCGTCACCTCATGTCGTGACCCGCTCGATGACCTCGAGGACCCGGCGCACCACGGGTGTGGTCCCCTCGCGGGACCAGATGGCGTGCAGCTCGACCGGCCGCTCCGGGTCGGCGTCGATCGTGCTGTCCCCGCCGCCGTGGTCGAGCCGGCGGAAGGTCGCGCCGGCGACGGCGAGCGAGGCGGCCGAGGCCGGCGCGAGCGCGACGCCACGCTGCGCGGAGACGAGCAGGATCGCCGTGAGCGCCTGGTGGACCCGCTGGTCGATGCGCGGGTGGGCACCGGCGAAGAAGCGGGCGGCAAGGTCGTAGAAGTACTGCGACTGGTCGGGGTGGTGCCCGATGACCCGCTCCCCCTCGAAGTCCTCCGGCCGCAGCGGCCGGTCGAGCTTCGCGAGGCGGTGGCCGACGGGCACGACCGCCATGAGCGGCTCGCGCAGCACCACCCGGGAGCGGACGAGGCTGCGGTCGAAGGGGGGTCGTGCCAGGCCGATGTCGATCTCGCCGCGACGGATCCCCTCGAGCTGGGCACTGCTCACCCGCTCGGAGAGCACGACCTCGACGCCGGGCAGCTCGTCGCCGAGGCGACGCAGCAGCGGTCCGAGGATCGAGATGGCCGACACCGCGGTGAAGCCGAGACGGACCACCCCTTCGCTGCCGGCGTCGACGCGACGCACGAGGTCACCGGCGCCCTCGACGAGCGAGAGCATGCGGTGGGCCTCGTCGAGGAAGACCTCGCCGGCCCGGGTCAGCTCGACCCGGCGGTTGTCACGAGCGAGCAGCTGGGCGCCGAGGGAGCGCTCGAGCTTCTGGATCTGGCGGGAGAGCGGGGGCTGGGTCATCTGCAGGCGCTCGGCGGCGCGGCCGAAGTGCAGCTCTTCGGCGACGGCGACGAAGCAGCGGACCTGGTCGAGGGTCATCACGGGCCGCAGCCTAGCCAGTGATACCCACCGTGGATCACTCCATGCCCAATTGGGCTTGGACGGGCATCGACGCTCGCTCCTAGTGTCGGCCCGCACAACCTCCCCCCACGACGTGTGGACCCTTCCCAGAGGAGCAACGATGCCCCAGAAGCCCTATCGACTCATCGCCCTCGTCGGCGTGAGCAGCCTGGCCCTCACCGCCTGCGGCGGCGTCAAGACCACGAGCGGGGGTGGCAACGGCAGCGACTCCTACCCGAAGGGCACCGTCGAGATGTACGTCGGCGCGTCCGCCGGCGGCTCCTCCGACCTCATCAGCCGCTCGATCTCCAAGGGTCTGGGCGACGCGCTCGGCGGCACCTTCGCCGTCATCAACCGCGAGGGCGCCAACGGCGCGCTCGCCGCGGCCCAGGTGCAGAAGGCGAAGCCGGACGGCGCGACGATCGCCGTGCAGAATGCCTCGCTCTTCACCATCACCCCGCTCGCCGTCCCGGCCGACGAGGCGACCTCGATCGACGACTTCGACGTCGTCGGCGGCGTCTCCCGCGACGACTACGTCATGGTCACCGGCCCGAAGAGCGGCCTGAAGACCCTCGACGACATCAAGGACTCCACGGAGACCCTGACCTACGCCACGACCGGTGTCGGCACCGGCGCCCAGCTCTCCTGCGCGCTCGCCTTCGAGGCCGCCGGCGTCAAGGCCGAGGCCGTCCCCTTCGACGGCGGCGCCCCGGCGCTCACCGCGGTCCTCGGCGGCCAGGTCGACACGGCCTGCATCCAGACCGGTGAGGGCATCGAGAACATCGACAGCGGCAAGCTCACCGCCCTGACGACCTTCGCCCCCGAGCGCATCGAGTACCTCAAGGACGTGCCGACCGCCAAGGAGCAGGGCATCGACGTCGAGGTCTACCAGTACCGCTTCCTCACCGTCCCGAAGGACACCCCGGACGACGTCACCGACGCCCTGTCGAAGGGCCTGGAGGAGACCTTCAAGACCGAGGAGTACAAGAAGTTCAACGAGCAGAACTCCCTGACGCCGATGGAGATCTCCGGCGACGAGGTCGTCGAGGAGCTCAAGGCGGACAAGGCCCGCTACGCCGAGGCCGTCAAGGAGTACAAGCTCGACCTGACCGAGCAGGCCAAGTGACCGCCCCCGAGCGCGACATCCTCGCCGAGCTGGAGGAAGAGGTCGCGCAGGACCTCGCGGACGAGCGGCCGCCGCGGGCGGCCCCGGCTACCAGCT
>NZ_JBNFOF010000082.1:0-12137 GCF_057364645.1 Janibacter sp. CFPM2_SD2 | reverse complement strand
CCCGAGCGGACGGTGCCTCGCCCCCCTTCGCCCCGCCGCGAGGAGGACCAGCCGACGTCGGTGCACCGCCCCGAGCCGCCGCGCCAGGCCCCGACCCGGTCCGTCCACGACCGGCCGTGGCTCGAGATCGACGGCGAGCGCTACCCGCTGATCTCCGCAATGACCGTGCTCGGCCGCGACGAGACCGCCGACGTCGTCCTCGACGACCCCGGGATCTCGCGGCGGCACTGCGAGGTGCGCGTCACCCACGACGGCCCGCACCTCGTGACCCACCTGCGCGACCTCGGCTCGACCAATGGCACCTTCGTCAACGGCGAGCCGACCGACGCGGTGCGGCTCACCGACGGTGACTCGATCACCGTCGGGCGCACGCACGCCACCTTCCACGTCGGCCGCTGAGCCGGCCCCACCACACACCCGACAGGAGTCCCGGACGTGAGCGAGTTGACGGTCACCGTGCTGCGCCTCGGCCTGCTCGTGCTCCTGTGGGTCTTCGTGCTGTCCGTCGCCTCGGTGCTGCGCACCGACCTCTTCGGCACCCGCGTCGTCAACCGGCGCCCGGCCCCGCCCAAGAAGGCCGGACGGCGAGGAGCGAAGGGGGCCGCCCCCGTCTCCGAGACCCCGCGCCCCCCGCGCAACCCCCGCACCCCGACCCACCTCGTCCTCACGACGGGGCCGCTCACCGGCACCTCCCTGCCGCTGCGCGAGTCCGGCGTGCTCATCGGCCGCAACCCCGAGTGCGCCCTCGTCCTCGACGACGAGTTCGCCTCCGGCCGGCACGCCCGGATCATCCGCGGCGAGGACGGCTGGTACGTCGAAGACCTCGGCTCGACCAACGGCACCTTCCTCGGCCAGTACCGCGTCGGTGACCCCGTGCCGGTCGAGACCGGCACCTCGATCCGGATCGGCCGCACGGTCATCGAGCTGAGGAACTAGCCGATGGCGCTGACCTTCCACTTCGCCGCAAGGTCCGACGTCGGGCTCGTCCGCAAGGACAACCAGGACTCGGGCTATGCCGGGCCGCACCTCCTCGTCGTCGCCGACGGCATGGGCGGGCACGCCGGCGGCGACCTCGCCTCCGCGACCGTCATCACCGAGCTCGTCGAGATCGACCACGACTCGCTCACCGCCGCCGAGGCCTCGACCCAGCTCGGCCGGGCGATCACCCGCGCCAACGGTGAGATCGCGCGTACCTATGCCGACAACGCCGAGCTCGAGGGCATGGGCACGACGGTCACCGCGATCATGCGGCCGCAACAAGCTGATCCTCGCCCACATCGGCGACTCGCGTGCCTATCTGCTGCGCGACGGCCGGCTGTCGCAGATCACCAAGGACCACTCCTTCGTCCAGACCCTCATCGACGAGGGCCGGATCACCGAGGAGGAGGCGAGCACCCACCCGCAGCGCTCCGTCGTCACCCGTGTGCTCACCGGCGCCGACGACGACGAGCCCGACCTCGGTGCCCGCGAGGCCCACCTCGGCGACCGCTACCTGCTGTGCTCCGACGGCCTCTCCGGCTTCGTCGCCCTCGACACCATCGAGGAGATCCTCACCGGCGGCACCCCGCCCGGCCAGGCCGCGGACGACCTCGTCTCGCTCGCGCTGCGCGCCGGCGCCCCCGACAACGTCACCGTCGTCGTCGCCGACGTCGTCGAGTCGGGCACCGCCCCCTCGACCCAGCCGCAGGTCGTCGGCTCCGCCGCCCTGCGCCGCCCGCGCAAGCGTGTCGACACCTCGCCCGCCGCCCGCGCCGCCGCGCTGACCCGGCCCGACGAGGACGAAGAGGCCGTCGAGCTCGACGAGGAGCACACCGGCCGCCGTGGTCGCTGGGCCCGCCGCCTCGGCGGGCTGCTCGTCGCCCTGCTGCTCGTCGGCGCCGTCGGCTACGCCGGCTATGCGTGGACCCAGACGCAGTACTACGTCGGCGCCCAGGACGGGCACGTCACCGTCTACCGTGGCGTCGCCCAGGACCTCGGGCCGATCTCGCTGCACTCGGCGGTCGACCAGACCGACATCGAGCTGTCCGAGCTGCCCTCCTTCTACCGCGACGAGGTCGAGGCGACGATCTCGGTCGGCTCGCGCTCCGCCGCCGACGAGCGCGTCGACAGCCTGCGCACCGCCGCGAAGAAGTGCGGCCAGCTGCGGGCCACCGGGGAGCCGTGCGGACGATGAGCCGGGCCATCACGACGATCACCCCCGCCCGCGGGCGCAATGTCGAGCTGCTGCTCACGGCGCTCGCCATCGGCGTGGTCATCCTCGCCTACATCAACGTCTCGGTCGCCGAGTCCGGCGAGATCCCCCCGGACCTGCTCGGCCACACCGGCATCCTCGCGGCGATCGCCCTCGCCGTGCACCTCGTCCTGCGCTGGCGGGCCTCCTTCGCCGACCCGATCATCCTGCCGATCGTCACCCTGCTCAACGGCATCGGACTGGTGATGATCCATCGGCTCGACCTCGCGGCCGGACGTGACTTCTCCAGCGGGCTCGCCCTTCGCCAGCTCATCTGGACCGGCCTGGGCGTCGGCATCGCCCTCGTCGTGCTCGTCCTGCTGCGCGACCACCGCGTGCTGCGGCGCTACACCTACACCGCGGGGCTCTTCGCGCTGATCTTCATCGCGCTGCCGCTCACGCCCCTCGGCCACTCGGTCTACGGCGCGAAGATCTGGATCAAGCTCGGCGCCTTCACCTTCCAGCCCGCCGAGGTCGCCAAGATCCTGCTCGCGATCTTCTTCGCCGGCTATCTCGTGCAGACCCGCGACATGCTCGCCCTCGCCGGGCGCAAGTTCCTCGGCATCACCTTCCCCCGCGGCCGCGACCTCGGCCCGCTCGTCATCGCCTGGCTCGCCGCCGCGCTCGTCCTCGTGCTGGAAAACGACTTCGGCACGACGCTGCTGATCTTCGGGCTCTTCGTCGCCATGCTCTACATCGCGACCGAGCGCACCTCGTGGATCGTCCTCGGCCTGGGTCTGGCCGCCGTCGGCGCGGTCGTCGTCTACCAGTTCGCCGGGCACGTGCAGACCCGCATCCTGTGCTGGACCGACACCTTCTCCGAGGCCGGCATGGAGCAGTGCGGCCAGCTCGGCACCGGGATCATGGGCATGGCCGCGGGCGGCATCTCCGGCACCGGTTTGGGCCGCGGCCGGCCGTGGCTGACCCCGCTGCCCGAGTCGGACTTCATCTTCACCAGCCTCGCCGAGGAGCTCGGCCTCATCGGCGTCTTCGCGCTGATCCTGCTCTACGCGCTGCTCGTCGAGCGCGGCCTGCGCTCGGCCATCGGCCTGCGCGACGGCTTCGGCAAGCTCCTCGCGAGCGGCCTGACCTTCGTCCTGGCCATCCAGGTCTTCGTCGTCATCGGCGGCGTCACCCGGGTCATCCCGCTCACCGGTCTCACCCTCCCCTTCGTCGCCTACGGCGGGTCCTCGCTGCTGACCAACTGGACGCTCATCGCGATCCTGCTGCGGATCAGCGACCACGCCCGCCGCCCGGAGCCGGAGTTCGACCCGGCCTCGATGGACGCCCCGACGCAGGTGGTGAAGACGCGATGAACCAGCCCATCCGCCGCCTGTCGATGCTCGTCGCGCTGATGTTCGTCCTCCTGCTCGGCGCGAGCACGTGGATCCAGGTCCTCGGCAGCCAGGACATCAACGACCGCCCGGGCAACCGCCGCACGCAGCTCGAGAGCTACGCCCGCGAGCGCGGCCAGATCCTCCTCGGCGGTCGTGCCATCGCCTCGTCGTCGCCGACGCAGGACGACCTGCAGTGGCAGCGCACCTACAGCGACCCGCGGCTCTACTCGCACATCACGGGGTGGAACTCCTTCACCTACGGCCCCGGTGGCGGCGTCGAGTCCGCCTCCGACGGCCTGCTCTCCGGCCGCGACGACAAGCTCTTCTACGACCGGCTCACGGGCACGATCGCCGGCCGCACGCCGAAGGGGGCGAGTGTCGAGCTGACCATCAACCCCAAGGTGCAGCGCGCCGCGGACGAAGCCCTCGGCGACCAGCGCGGCGCCGTCGTCGCCCTCGACCCGCGCACCGGCGAGATCCTCGCGATGGTCTCGCACCCCGACTTCGACCCGACGCCCCTGGTGAGCCACTCGCCGGCGACGGAGAAGAAGGCCTGGGACTCGCTCAACTCCGACCCGGGCCGCCCCCTGGTCAACCGCGCGATCTCCGGCAACCTCTACCCGCCGGGCTCGGTCTTCAAGATCGTCACGGCCGCGGCCGCGATCGAGGACGGCCAGTGGTCCAAGGACTCCGAGATCCCGGGCCCGGCCGAGCTCGACCTGCCGCAGACCACGACCAACCTGCCCAACTCGCACGCCGGCGCCTGCGGGCCCAACGACATGGTGACCCTCGCGGTCGCCATGCAGGACTCGTGCAACACCGCCTTCGGCTGGCTCGGCATGGAGCTCGGCGGCGACGCGATGCGGGAGCAGGCGAGCAAGTTCGGCTTCGGCGAGGACCTCGACATCCCGATGAAGGTCACGCCGTCGACGCTCCCCGACGAGATGAACCCGCCGCAGGAGGCCCAGGTCGGCATCGGCCAGTACGACGTGCGCGTCACCCCGCTGCAGGTCGCCATGGTGAGCGCGGCGGTCGCCAACGACGGCGTCGTCATGACCCCGCACCTCGTCCAGTCGGTGCTCGGCTCCGACCTGTCGGAGATCAGCGAGACCAAGCCCGAGCAGCTGTCCAAGGCCATGGAGCCCGAGACGGCCGACGAGCTCACCGACATGATGAAGCTCGTCGTCGAGCGCGGCACGGGCACCCAGGCCGCCGTCCCCGGCTACAGCGTCGCCGGCAAGACCGGCACCGCCGAGCACGCCGACGGCGCCGCGCCGCACGCGTGGTTCACCGGATTCGCCCCGGCCGACAACCCGAAGATCGCCGTGGCGGTCGTCGTCGAGGACGGCGGCCGGGCCGGCAACGAGGCCTACGGCGGATCGGTCGCCGGACCGATCAGCGCGGCCGTGATGAAGGCGGCGCTCGAGTGACCCGCCACCCCAGCACCCACACCACCCGCACGTCCAGGGGGACAGCATGAGCACCTCGACACCGCGTCTGCTCGGCGGCCGCTACGAGGTCGGCGAGCTCATCGGCCGCGGCGGCATGGCCGAGGTCCACCTGGGCCACGACGCCCGCCTCGGCCGTCCGGTCGCGATCAAGATCCTGCGCACCGACCACGCCCGCGACGCGGCCTTCCTCGGCCGCTTCCGCCGCGAGGCGCAGTCGGTCGCCGGCCTCAACCACCGCTCGATCGTCGCCGTCTACGACTCCGGCGAGGACCGCATCACCGAGGCCGGTGGCGCGACCCTCGACATTCCCTACATCGTCATGGAGTACGTCGACGGCCGCACGCTGCGCGAGCTGCTCAACGAGTCCGAGCACGGCTACCTCGACCCCGCCGACGCCGCCCGCATCGTCCAGCAGGTCCTCGAGGCCCTCGACTACAGCCACGACATGGGCATCGTCCACCGCGACATCAAGCCCGGCAACGTCATGGTCACCGACGACGGCAGCGTCAAGGTCATGGACTTCGGGATCGCCCGGGCCATCGCCGACACCCAGGCCACGATGACCCAGACCCAGGCGGTCATCGGCACCGCGCAGTACATCTCGCCCGAGCAGGCGCGTGGCGAGACGGTCGACAAGCGCAGCGACGTCTACTCGTCCGGCTGCCTGCTCTTCGAGCTGCTCACCGGGCGCACGCCCTACACCGGCGAGCCCATCTCGCTGACCTACCAGCACGTCAACGCCGACATCCCGCTCCCTTCGTCGGTCAACCCCGACGTCCCGGCGGAGCTGGACGCGATCACCCACCACGCGCTGACCAAGGACCGCGACGAGCGCTACCCCGACGCCCGGACGATGGCCGAGGACCTCGGGGCATACCGCGGCGGCATGCCGATCAGCCCGGTTGCCACCGAGCGGCTCGAGGCCGCGACGACGACCCTGCCGGTCACCGCACCCAGCGCCGCCGCGCCGCTGGCGGCCGACCCCGACACCGCATCGATGCCCCTGGCCGGACCACGGCGCCGCCGCTCCGGCCTGGGCTGGGTCTTCGCTGCCCTCCTGCTCATCCCGCTCGCCCTGCTCGGCTGGTACGCCTGGAGCGCCAGCCAGAGCGAAGAGGTCGTGCAGGTGAGCGTGCCCGACCTCGTCGGCAAGGACGAGGCGGTCGCCCGCTCGGAGCTGACCAAGGCGGGCCTGCGGCCCGATGTCGAAAAGGTCGCGGACGACGCGCCGGTGGGCGAGGTCGTCTCGCAGGACCCCGGCACGGGCGCGAGCGTGCCGACGGGTGACACCGTCGTCATCGAGGTGTCCGCCGGCCCGGACGACGTCGGGGTGCCGAGCATCATCGGCATGAGCCGCAGCGAGGCGAAGTCCGCCCTCGAGGCGCAGGGCCTCACGCTCGGCACGGTCACCGAGGAGGACAGCCCCGACCAGGCGGCCAACCACGTCATCAGCACCGACCCCGGCGTCGCCGAGCCGGTGGCGAAGGGGAGCAGTGTGGACGTCGTCGTCGCGAGCGGCGACGTGCAGCTCAAGGACTACACCGGCCAGCAGATCGACGACGTGCGCAACGAGATCTTCGCGCTCGGCCTCGAGGTGAGCGTCGAGTCCGAGATCTCCAGCGAGGAGCCGGGCACGATCCTGAGCCAGGATCCCGACGCGGGCAAGGTCCGGCAGGGGCGCACGGTCACCTTCGTCGTGGCGCGCGAGCCCAACCAGACGACGACCGCGACCGTCACCGAGACGCCGACGGACACCTCGACGAGCGAGTCCTCGAGCGACTCCCCGACGAGCAGCGACAGCCCGAGCAGCTCGGAGCCGTCGTCGACCTCGACCTCGCCGTCGGGCACGCTCAGCCCGTCGCCCAGCTCGACCCGCACCCCCGGGTCGGACCGCACGACCCAGTCCCCCTCGAGCCCGTAGTCGTCCCTCGACCCCGCGAGCGCAGCCGCTGATCCCGTCGGCCCTCGGGTGTGCCCTGGTGGCGGGCGAGAACCCTGCACAACCCTAGGGTCGTGCAGGGTTGTCCCCCCCCTGTCGGCGGGATCAGTCGTCCCCGCGCCCGCGGGACTCGTCGAAGAAGACATCGATGCGCTGGAACCCCTTGAGCCGCTGCGCCTCGGCGTGCCGGGCATAGGCCCGCTGGTCGGCGCTCGTCAGCACGACCTGGTCGGTGAAGGGCGTGAGCAGCGCCCGCGGCCACAGGTGCTCCTTGCGCACGACGTTGACCTCGACGCAGAGCATGATAGCGACCGACATCGTGTAGAGGAAGACGAGCAGGCCGAGGACGATGGCGAAGACGGAGTTGAGGTTGCTCGCCCGCTCGATGACGGTGCTGACGTAGACCGCGCCGACCGCCTGCATCCCCTGCCACGACAGCGCCGCGAGCAGGGCGCCCGGCAGCACGTCGGTGAGGTCGAGCGGCCGACTCGTCGCGATGATGAAGATGACGGCGATGACGAGCGTGTTGAGCAGCACCGAGGCGATGGTGATCGCCCAGCCGGTGTAGCCCCCGGAGACGAGCTGCTGGAGATAGGTCGTCAGGCCGGTGGTGACGACGATCGTCAGCCCGGCGACGAGGAGCAGGAGCAGGCCACGGCCGCGGCTGGCGAAGGGGTTGGGCCGGCTGTTGCGCGGGACCATCCACGCGGTGTTGCTCGCGTACTGCAGCGCCTGCCCCACACCGAGGCCACCGTAGAGCGCGGCGAGACCACCGACGAGCAGACCGACCGGGCCACCACCGATGGTGCCCGTCGTGCGCAGCTCGTCACCGACGATCGGGAACTCCGACAGGGCCGAGTCGAGGATCCGCTCCTGCCATTCCGGCTGGCCCTGCAGGACGATGCCGACGACCGTCGAGAGCAGGAGCAGCCCGGGGAAGAGGGAGAGGAACCCGTAGTAGGTGAGCAGCGCGCACAGGTAGCCGCCGAAGTCGTCGAAGAACTTGTAGACGACCGCGATCGGGAAGCCCAGGACGGGGTGGCGGCGCTGGATTCGGTCCAGCGGGCCGACGGTCGGCTCGCTCATCTCCCCCCTTCGCCCGTCAGCCGGCGGCGACGGCCCGGGCCACGCCCTCGACATCGCGCACCAGGGGCGACATGCCGGCGCTGCGCGCGACGGCACCGGTGTCACCGGTCATCTCCAGCCAGTTGGCCAGGATCCGGTGGCCGCCCTCGGTGAGGACGGACTCGGGGTGGAACTGCACGCCGTGCAGCGGCAGGTCGCGGTGGTGGGCGGCCATGATGACGCCGGACTCGGTGTGCCCGTTGGGCACGAGGGCGTCGGGCACGGTCGCCGGGTCGATCGTCAGCGAGTGGTAGCGCGTCGCGGTGAAGGGCGAGGCGAGACCGGTGAGGACTCCGGTCTGGTCGTGCAGCACCCGGCTCGTCTTGCCGTGGAGCAGCTCGGGGGCCCGGCCGACGGTCGCGCCGAGCACGATCCCGAGGGCCTGGTGGCCGAGGCAGACGCCGAGCATCGGCTGGGCCCGCTCGGCGCAGGCCTCGATCATCGCCGTCGAGACACCGGCCTCCTCGGGAGTGCCCGGCCCGGGCGAGATGAGCACGCCGTCGAAGTCGGCCCCGTCGGCCGCCGAGACGGCGTCGTTGCGCACGACCGTCGTCTCGGCACCCAGCTGCTGGAGGTACCCGACGATGGTGAAGACGAAGCTGTCGTAGTTGTCGACGACGAGGATGCGGCTCACCGGCACAGTATGGGCCCTCACCGCGCCGACGTCAGCGGGCGGGCGTGCTCCAGGGTCGTACGCCCGTCGAAGGGGGGCAGCTCGGTCTCGTCGGACTGCTGGACCTCGTAGCCCAGGCCGACCGCGTCGACGTACTGCTTGTAGATGCTCACCGAGGGGTCGCTGTCGAGCTCCGAGCGCAGGTCCTCCGGGTCGCCGATCGCGGTGATCGTGAAGGGCGGCGAGTAGACCCGCCCCTGGAGGATGAGCGTGTTGCCGACGCAGCGCACCGCGCTCGTCGAGACAACCCGCTGGTCCATGATCTGCATCGCCTCGGCCCCACCGCGCCACAGGGCGTTGACCACGCCCTGCACGTCCTGCTGGTGGACGACGACGTCGTCGACGGTGAAGCCCTCGGGGACCTCGCTCGCCTTGAGGTGCGCGTCGTCGAGGGTGACGGTCACCGACGGGCCCTCGACGGCCGTGGTGCCGGCCGTGCGGGCGCTGGCCCGGCTCTGCTTGTCGATGGACCGCAGCCGGGAGCTGCCGGGGGCGGCCTGCTTGGTGAGGTCGTCGACCTCGGTGCGCAGCGACCGCACGCGGGAGGCAGAGCGCTCGTTGTCGATGGTGCGCTCACGGATGACGTCGGGCAGGTCGGTCGCCTCGCTGCGCAGGTCGGTGCCGCGGGCGGTCGTGCTCGACGTCGCGAAGAGCAGGCCGGCGGCCATGGCGATGACGGGCACGAGTGCCGACCACCGGCTCGGTCGGTGGGTCAGCCAGGTGCGCACGCGCGAGCGCAGTGCCGCTGCGGCGTGGGCCGGGTCCAGGTCCGGCACGGAGGCACCCCCCTTCGGTCGGTCGTGCGGTGCTCGGCATCTACGCTAGGCCACGACGTCCGCAGACCCGAGGAGCACCCAGTGGCGAAGCCCGCCGACGACGCGCAGGAGACGACCGACGAGGCCACCTCGTCGGCCGAGACGACCGCGAAGAAGTCCGCCAAGAGCGCCTCGCGCTCCGGCGACCCGAGCAAGCGTGCGGCGGCGGCCGAGGCCGAGACGCGCAGCGGCTCGCGGCACAAGGTCAAGGCGCAGCGCGTGGGCAACCCCAGCTGGTTCGTCCCCGTCATGCTCGGCCTCATGCTCATCGGCCTCGTGTGGGTCGTGACCTTCTACATCACCCAGGAGCAGTACCCCGTGGAGTCCTGGGGCCGGTGGAACCTCGGTGCGGGCTTCGCCTTCATCCTCGCCGGCTTCGCGATGACGACGCGCTGGCGCTGAGCCGGCCGGGCGGCTGCGCCCCACCCACCGGGTGGGGACGATTCCCCACAGAGCCTGTGGACAACTCGAGTTGTCCACAGGCTTTTTCACATCTGGGGACAAATGACACGCGTGTAACTCGCCTGTCCACAGGGCCGGATCAGCCGAAGGGGGCCTCGAAGCCGGTCGGGGAGAGGGCATAGCGCGCGACGCCCAGCACGACGACGACCGCGAGGACGGCGACGATCCCCACCCAGGCGAGGCCGGGCTGACGGCGGCTGCGGGAGAGGGCGATGACCGCCGCGAGGAGCGCGCCGGCGACGAGCCCGCCGAGATGGGCCTGCCAGGCGACGTTGGGGACGAGGAAGCCGATGACGGCGTTGATCGCGATCGTCGCGATCATCGACGAGCTGTCGCGGCCGAGGTGACGGTTGAGCACGATGACCGCCGCGAAGAGGCCGAAGACGGCGCCGGAGGCCCCGACGATCGGCACGTAGGCATTGGGGTCGGCCGGGTCGACCGGCTGGAAGAGCAGCCAGGTCACCGAGCCGGCGAGCGCGGTGACGAGGTAGATCGCGAGATAGCGGGCCCAGCCGAGCATCCGCTCGAGGTAGCCGCCGACGAGCCACAGCGCGAGCATGTTGAAGAGGATGTGCATCGGCTGGTTGGGGCTGTGGGCGAAGGCCGAGGTCAGCAGCCGCCACGGCTCGCTCGTGCCGAGGGCGGGGGCGAAGGCCACCTCGCTGAAGACCCGGGGCGAGAGCAGCTCGCCAATCCACACGACGACGCAGACGGCGATGATCGAGATCGTCAGCCAGGGGCGGTCGGTGCCGGTCGTGGCGCGCCCGCCGAAGACGGTGCGCTGGGGGCGCTCCCCCTTCGACCCCTCACGGACGCAGTCGACGCACTGGACGCCGACGGCCGCGCTGCGCTGGCACTGCGGGCACACCGGTCGGTGGCACCGCTGGCAGCGGATGTAGGAGATCTGGTCGGGGTGCCGGGGGCACGTCGGCGCCTCCGGGGAGGCGCCGGTGCCGCCGTCCGTGGACGATCCGCCCCAGCCGGACGGCGGCAGCGACACGAGATCAGTCCTGGACGATCTCGACGGACTCGATGGTCACCGGCTCGACCGGCTTGTCCATCGCGCCGGTCTGGACGCCGGCGATCTTGTCGACGACCTCGCGGCTCGGGCCGTCGGCCACCTCGCCGAAGATCGTGTGCTTGCCGTTGAGCCACGGGGTCTCGCCGACGGTGATGAAGAACTGCGAGCCGTTGGTCCCGCGGCCCATCTGCTTGCCGGCGTTGGCCATGGCGAGCAGGTAGGGCTTCGAGAAGGTCAGGTCGGGGTGGATCTCGTCGTCGAAGGTGTAGCCGGGGCCGCCGACGCCCTGACCCAGCGGGCAGCCGCCCTGGATCATGAAGCCGGAGATGACCCGGTGGAAGTCGAGGCCGTCGTAGAACTTCGTCGGGTTGGTGCGACCCGCGTCGTCCTGGTACTCCTTCTCGCCCGTGGCGAGGCCGACGAAGTTGTCGACGGTCTTGGGGGCCTGGTTGGGGAACAGCTCGATGGAGATGTCGCCGTGGTTGGTGTGCAGGATCGCCTTCATGGCGTCCATGCTAACGACCGCGGGCGAAGGGAGGACGTGGCGGGCCCCTCGCCCCTATCGGTTTCATCGGCCGACGATCCGGTGCAGGATGGGGGAGTACCCCATCGGCGCAGGAGGAAGTGTGTTCCAGAAGAACAGCAAGGTCGAGGACGGGCGAGTCAAGGCCCACGAGACCGCCGAGGCAGCATCGCTCAAGGTGCACGAGATCATCGACAAGGTCGCCGAGCACACCGAGCACGGCAGCGAGCGGGCCCAGGAGCTCAAGGCCGCCGCCTCGGAGCAGGCCGCCGCGACCCGCGAGGGTGCCGCGAGCAGGGCCGCCGACCTCAAGGAGCAGGCCGAGGAGGCCAAGAAGCAGGCCGCCAAGGACGCCAAGAAGGGCCGCAAGCAGGCGCGCAAGCAGGTCCGCTCGGCCCAGAAGCAGGCCCGCAAGAAGGGTGAGCAGGCCGGCAAGGACGTGCAGGACGTGCGCGACCACCTCGCGACGAGGTGCTGCCCCAAGGTCGTCCAGACCGCGAGCGGCCTGGCTGCCGCCGGGCGCCGTCGCGGGGCCGCAAGGCCGCCGACGAGGCCGCCGTC
>NZ_JBNFOF010000081.1:0-12195 GCF_057364645.1 Janibacter sp. CFPM2_SD2 | reverse complement strand
GCGGGCCCGGAGGGGGTCCTCGGCTTCGGGCTGTCCAACCGACGAACGCCGCGGGTCGACGCCGGACTTCGCCCCGGCCTTCCGCATCGCCGAGCGGGCCGGGTTGGCCCTCGTGCCCCACGCCGGCGAGCTGCTCGGGCCGCAGGCCGTCGCCGAGACTCTCGAGACCCTGCGACCGCAGCGGTTGGGCCACGGCGTCCGCAGCGTCGAGGACCCGCGCGTCCTCGACCTCGTCGTCGAGCGCGGCGTGGCGCTCGAGGTGTGCCCGGGGTCCAATGTCTCGCTCGGCGTCTACCGCGAGGCGCCCGACGTGCCCCTGCGCACGCTGCTCGACGCCGGGGCCACGGTCGCGCTCGGCGCCGACGACCCGCTGCTCTTCGACTCGCGGCTGCTCGCGCAGTACGAGACCGCCCGCACGTTCCACGGCCTGACCGACCCGGAGCTCGCCGAGCTCGCCCGCGGCTCCTTCCGCGCCAGCCGCGCTCCGGAGGAGGTCGTCGCCACCGCCCTGGCGGACATCGACGCCTGGCTGGAGACACCCCCTTCGTCCGCGGCGTAGCCGTCACTCCCGGAGCGCGAACCCGGCCGAAGATCCTGCGGCTCTCACCCCACACGGCGTGACATCTTCTGCCAAGATCGCAGTGCCGCGGCTCGATCCCCGGCCCGCGGTCACCAAGGGAGGAAATGCACATGGCTTCACGCATGCGACCGCGCGGCGCGCGCCTGGCGGCTGCTGCCGCCGTCATCGGGCTCGGCGTCATCGGCGCCCAGTCCGCCACGGGCGCGACCCAGGACGAGCCGACCTCGACCCCGGTCCCGATCTCGACCCCTGACGGTCAGATCTCCAGCTACGTCATCAACACCAAGCTCGTCACCCCGGGCCAGGTCCGCAAGGTCGAGTCGGCGGTGACCGCCGCCGGTGGCGTCGTCGTCCAGTCGTGGCCGCAGATCGGCGTCGTCGTCGCCCACTCGACGAAGGCCGACTTCCGCACCGCCGTCGTCGCGGCCTCCGGCAATGCCATCGAGTCGGTCGGCCGACCCGCTCCGTCGCCGTCAGCGAGGGCACCCCCGCCGGCGCGCAGGCCCCGTGGGGCCCCGGCACCGGGCAGCAGAAGAAGGCCCTGACGAAGAAGGGTGACGTCTCCGAGGGCACCGCCGCCACCTCCACCGACCCGCGCGAGGGCGAGCAGTGGGACATGGCGATGATCAAGGTGCCGCAGGCGCACGCGATCACGACCGGCTCCCCCGACGTCCTCGTCGGCGTCCTCGACTCGGGCATCGACCCCGACCACCCGGACCTGGCCAACCAGATCGACCGCGCCAACTCCGTCGGCTGCACCGACGCCGGCCGCCCGGCCACCGGTGAGTCCGCCTGGGCCCCGACGACGAGCGACCACGGCACCCACGTCGCCGGCACCATCGGCGCCGAGCGCAACGGTGTCGGCATCGTCGGCATCGCGCCGGGCGCGAAGATGGCCTCGGTCAAGGTCGTCAACGACGACGGGTTCATCTACCCCGAGTACGCGGTCTGCGGCTTCATGGAGGCCGGGCTCAAGGGCATGGACGTCACCAACAACAGCTACTACGTCGACCCCTTCGAGTTCTGGTGCGGTGACCAGCCCGAGCAGGCCCCGGCCATGGAGGCCGTGCGTCGCGCGGTCGACTGGTCGACGAAGCGCGGCACCGTCCACGCGGCGGCCGCGGGCAACAGCTCCTACGACCTGTCGAACAAGACGACCAACGACTCGAGCCCCAACGACGGCACCTCCGTCGAGCGCACGATCAACAGCTCGTGCAAGGACATCCCGACCGAGCTCGACGGCGTCGTCACCGTCTCCTCGCTCGACCGGGCGGGCACGCTGTCGTCCTTCTCCAACCGCGGTCTCGGCTCGATCGACGTCTCGGCCCCGGGCCGCTCGATCCTGTCGACGATCGTCAAGGACAACGGCTGGGGCCTCAAGAGCGGCACCTCGATGGCCTCGCCGCACGTCGCCGGCGTCCTCGCCCTCATGAAGTCGGCGCACCCGACGTGGGGCCCGGAGAAGATGATCACCGAGCTGCGGGCCCAGGCCACCGACACCCCGTGCTCGACCACGACCGCCGGCGCCCCCTGCGTCGGCACCCCGGAGGAGAACTCCTTCTACGGCGACGGCATCGTCGACGCCTACGCGGCGGTGCGCTGACCCGCACGCCCACGCAGAACGCAGGGCCCCCGGCCATCGGCCGGGGGCCCTGCGTCGTGCCGGGTCTGAACTCTGCACAACCCTAGGGTCTTGCAGAGTTGCCGGGCCTGGACCGTGCACGACCCTGGGGTCGTGCAGAGTTGGGGCCGGGCGGCCTAGAGGGCGTGCCCGACGAAGACGGGCTCGTTGACGAGCGTCACCCCGAAGGCCTCGCGCACGCCATCGCGCACCTCACGAGCAAGGGCGGCGACGTCGGCCGCCGTCGCGTCGCCACGGTTGGTGATCGCCAGGGTGTGCTTCGTCGACAGCGCAGCAGGGCCGGGCATGCGGTGCCCCTTGCCGAAGCCCGCCTTGTCGATGAGCCAGGCCGCGCTCGTCTTGACCCGCCCCTCCCCCGCGGGGAAGACCGGCGGGACCGGCCCGTCAGGACCGAGCCGGGCGGCCGCGCGCTCGACGAGCTCGTCCATCTGCTCCGTCGGCAGGATCGGGTTGGTGAAGAAGGAGCCACAGCTCCACGTGTCGTGGTCGGGCTCGTCGAGCACCATGCCGCGGATGCCGCGCTGGGCGAGCACCGCCGCCCGGGCATCGGCCAGCGGGACCCGGGCGCCCTGCTCGACACCGAGCTCGCGGGCGAGGTCGGCGTAGGCGACCGGCGCGGACAGCCCGTCGTCGCCGAGGCGGAAGGTCACCTCGAGCACGACGTAGCGGCCGGTCTCCTTGAAGACCGAGTGCCGGTAGGTGAAGGCGCAGGCGGCGTTGTCGAAGGTGACCTGCGCCCCCTCCCGCCGGTCCCACGCGAGGACCCGCACGATGGTCTGGGCGACCTCCTGGCCGTAGGCGCCGACATTCTGCACCGGGGTCGCCCCGGCGAGGCCGGGGATGCCGGACAGGGCCTCGATGCCGGACCAGCCCTCGGCGACGGCGCGGGCGACGACCTCGTCCCACACCTCACCGGCGGCGACGGTGACCTCGACGGTCCCGGCCTGCGACGACGGGGCGACGTCCACCCCCTTCGTCATGATCCGCACGACGGTGCCGCGGAAGCCGTCGTCCGCGATGACGAGGTTGGACCCACCCGACAGCAGGAGAAGGGGGGTGCCCGCCTCATCCGCGGCGCGCACCGCCTCGACGACCTCGCTCGTCGTCGTCGCGGTGACGAGCGTGTCGGCCGGGCCACCGACACGCATGGTCGTCAGCGGCGCCAGCGCGGCGCCGTGCTCCGTGCCGCCCATCAGTCGAGCTGGACGGTCGCCCGGCAGCGGCCGAGGACCTTGTCGTCGCCGCAGGTCACGGTGAGCTCGACGGTGACCTGCCGGGTCTGCGCGTCGAGCGACCGCACCGCGCCGGACACCTCGATGGCCGCGCCCCCGTCGTGGGGGACGACGACCGGCTTGGTGAAGCGGGTGCCGTAGTCGACGACGCGGCCGGCGTCGCCGACCCAGTCGGTGACGACCTGGACCGCGGCACCCATGGTCCACATGCCGTGCGCGATGACGTCGGGCAGGCCGACGGCCTGCGCGGTGCGCTCGTCCCAGTGGATGACGTTGCGGTCGCCGGAGGCTCCGGCGTAGTGCACGAGGGTGGCCCTCGTGACCGGGATGGTGCGGCTGGGGAGGGCCTCGCCCTCGCTCACCTGCGAGAACTCGCGCACGGCCATGGTCACTCTCCTCCTCGCACGACGATCGTCGACAGGCTCGTCGCGACCGGCTCGTCGTGGGCGTCGATGATCTCGCTGCGCATCGTCACCATCTGGTGGCCGCCGGCGGCGCGGATCGCGTCGATGTGCAGCACGCCGCGCAGCTCGTCGCCCGCGACGATCGGTCGGTGGTGGGTGAAGCGTTGCTCGCCGTGGACGACGCGCGTGTAGTCGACGCCGGCCTCGGGGTCGACGACGAACTGGCGGTCGGTGCGCTGCCCGGGGATGACGGCGAAGGTCGGCGGGGCGACGAGGTCGGCGTAACCGGCGGCCCGCGCGGCCTCGACATCGGTGTGGATCGGGTCGGTCGCACCGACGGCCGCGGCGAAGTCGCGGATGTGCTCACGCCCCACGTCGAAGGGGGGTGTGGGCTCGTAGCTGCGCCCCTGGAAGTCCTCGTTCACGGCCATGCGGTCAGTCTAGGCGGGCACCTCGTGCACGACGACGCGGCCGCTCGAGCAGGTGCTCGGGCGGCCGCGTCGGGAAGCGTGCAGGTGCTGCTGGGACCTCAGCGGGTCTCGCGGTGCGCGGTGTGCTTGCGGCACCGCGGGCAGAACTTCGCCAGCTCCATGCGGTCGGGGTTGTTGCGGCGGTTCTTCTTGGTGATGTAGTTCCGCTCCTTGCACTCCGTGCACGCCATGGTGATCTTGGGGCGGACGTCGGCGCTCTTCGTGGCCACGGTAAGAACCTGCTCTCAGACACTTCGGGTGGTACTCGCCTGGCGCCGGTCTGCGCTGGGCGGGAGGTGTGTGGTGCGTTGCCACCTCGGGGGCACAACACAACGACGCACAAGAATAGTCCACGGGGCGGCCCCACCGGAAATCGGTGGTGGTCGCACCCGTGGCACTGCGTAGCGGGAGCGGGACTCGATCCCGCGACCTCACGATTATGAGTCGTGCGCTCTAACCAGCTGAGCTACCCCGCCGTGGCGGTCGACCTGCGCGCGCGGCGCGGGCCGAACCCGAGCCCCCTGTCGGAATCGAACCGACGACCTTTTCCTTACCATGGAAACGCTCTGCCGACTGAGCTAAGGGGGCAGGTCCTCCGGCTCTCGGGGAGATCCGGTGGACAACCTCGGGAGAGTTTACACGCCAGATGGCGTGGTCATGAAATCGAGGGCTCACCCGCCGGCGACGAGGGCCTCCAGAGCGGGCCTCAGCCCGGCCGGGACCGGCACCGGACGCCGCGTCTGACGGTCGACGAAGACGTGCGCGGAGGTCGCGATGGCGACGGCCTCGCCGTCGCTCGCCCGCAGGAGCGCGCACTCCCAGCGCACGCTCGTGCGGCCCACGGCGAGGCTGCGCAGACCGATCTCGAAGACGTCGGGGTAGGAGATCTCGGCGAGGTAGCGGCAGCCGGTCTCGGGGATGAGGTTGATCGTGTCGCCACCGGCGGCGACGTCGAAGCCGTGCGCCTTGAGCCAGTTGTTGATCGTCGTGTCCATGACGGAGTAGTGCACGGCGTTGTTGACGTGGCCGAACTGGTCGTTGTCGCTCCAGCGCGTGGGCATCGTCGTCCAGTGGCCGTAGCTCGAGCGGTCGAAGGGGGTCACCCGGCCCATCCTGCCCGACCGGCTCCGCGCGGGGCGGGCGCCGGCGACGAGCAAGGCCCCCGGGACGCGGACGTCCCGGGGGCCTCGTGCACTGCTGGTGGCAGGTGAAGGATTCGAACCTTCGTAGGGATAACCCGACGGATTTACAGTCCGTTTCCATTGGCCGCTCGGACAACCTGCCGTGTGCGTCTGAGAGGATAGCAAGCCGAACGCCCAACAGCAGAATCCACCCCGAGGAGCGCCCCGGACATGGCCAGCAGCAGCTTCGACATCGTCAGCAAGGTCGACCGCCAGGAGGTCGACAACGCGCTCAACCAGGCGGCCAAGGAGGTCGCGCAGCGCTACGACTTCAAGGGCGTCGGCGCCTCGATCGAGTGGAGCGGCGAGAGCATCGTCATCAAGGCCAACACCGCCGAGCGCGTGCTCGCCGTCCTCGACGTCTTCGAGTCCAAGCTCGTGCGCCGCGGCGTCTCGCTGAAGAACATCGACTTCGGCGACAAGGAGCCCAAGCCCTCCGGCAAGGAGTACGTCCTGTCGGGCCCGACCAAGGAGGGCATCGACCAGGACAACGCGAAGAAGATCTCCAAGATCATCCGCGACGAGGGCCCCAAGGGCGTCAAGCCGCAGATCCAGGGCGACGAGCTGCGCGTCACCGGCAAGTCCCGCGACGAGCTGCAGGAGGTCATCTCGCTGCTCAAGGGCAAGGACCTCGACGTGGCGCTGCAGTTCACCAACTACCGCTGACCCTCCCTTCACCCCCGGCACGCCGGGCAGCACGAGACGACCGGCCGCGACCCTCGGGTCACGGCCGGTCGTCTCGTCCGCAGGGTCAGACCGCCACGGGGGCGACGTCGTCCGCGGGGTCGCCGACGGGGTTGTCGGCGTCGTGCCGGCGCAGCAGGCGAGCGAGCAGCGGCACGCAGAGCAGTCCCAGGCAGGTGGCCGCGATGAGCACCCACAGACCCGACGAGGGCGCGCCCGTCGCCTGCTCCGCGAGACCGAAGGCATAGGGCCCGACGAAGCCACCGGTGAGGCCGATGGTGTTGACGAAGGCAAGGCCGGCGGCCGCACCCACTCCCCCGAGCCGGGCCATGAGCACCGACCAGTAGAGCGGCTGGACGCCGACGATGAAGAGCATCGTCGCGCTGAGGATGATCATCCGGGCGACCGGCTGATCGACGGCGACGAAGCACAGCGCGAGGACGATCGCGGCTGCGGTCGTGATGCCGATGAGCCGCACCTCGCTGCCGGGGTTGCGCCGCAGGACACGGGGCACGACGAGCACACCGATGACCGCCCCGACGCCGACGACACCGGAGATCAGCCCGACGAGGAAGCTGTCGGTGACGTTCATCGCCTGGACGATCGAGGGCACGAAGAAGATGACGCCGTAGGTGGCGATCTGGTTCATGAAGTAGATCGCCGCGACGGTCAGCAGGAAGGGCGTGGACATCGCCTGGCGGACGATCGCCCCGGGGCTGCCGACCGGCTCCTCCGCACCGACCGCGCGCCGGGTCAGCTCGGCGGCCTCGTCGGGCGTCAGCCAGCTCGCCCTGGCCGGCGAGTTGGGCAGGACGAAGAAGATGATGACACCGAGGAGCACCGTCGGGATGCCCTCGAGGACGAAGAGCCACTGCCAGCCGTGCAGGCCGCCGACGCCGTCCATCTTCATCAGGGCGCCGCCGATCGGGTTGGCGACGATGAAGGCGACGGACGAGGCGGTGAGGATGAGCCCGACGGCGGTGGCGCGGTCCTTCTGCGCGAACCACGTCGTGATGAGGTACATGATCCCGGGGTAGAGCCCGGCCTCCGCGGCGCCGAGCAGCAGGCGCAGCACGTAGAAGATCGTGGGGCTGGAGATGAACATCATCGCCATCGTGATCAGGCCCCACGTGACCGCGATCCGGCTGATCCAGACCTTCGCGCCGATGCGGTGGAGGATCAGGTTGCTCGGCACCTCGAGCACCGCATAGGTGATGAAGAAGAGCCCCGCGCCCAGCCCGTAGGCGGCGGCGTCGATGCCGGCGTCGACCTCGAGCGCGGACTTCGCCAGGCCCACGTTGGTCCGGTCGACGAAGGCCATGAAGTAGGCCGCCATGAGCAGCGGGACCAGACGCACGAAGGCCTTGCGCGTCGCCGAGGAGTGGAGCGCGTCCGACGTCGTTGTCGGTGTCGTCATGTCTGATCTCCCAAGATCTCGTGGATGAATCCGCATTCATGTTGAATGTGGATTCAAGTTGTGTCAAGGGTCACGTCGATGTGTGGACACCCACGAGCCGGCGGGCAGGGCCGCGGCAGCTCGAGCCCACGACAGGGCCGGCGGGCCAAGGGGGTCACCCCCGGGCGGCGAGCACCTCACCGGCGCGCTCGAGCAGCTCGCCCTTGCGGATCTTGCCGGTGTCGGTGAGCGGGAAGGCGCTGAGCACCTCGACGAGCGGCACCTTGTAGGCCGCCATCTGCTCGCGGGCCCAGAACTCGAGCGCCGGGGCGTCGACCGCGGCACCGTCGCGCAGCGTGGCGAAGGCGACCGGCCGCTGCCCGGTGCCCCCGTCGCTCGCGGGCACGACGGCGACGGTGTCGACGTCGGGGTGACCGGCGAGCATCATCTCGACCTCGGCCGGGAAGACGCTCATGCCGTTGACCTTGATCATGTCCTTGGCCCGCGCCAGGTAGTGCAGGCAGCCGTCCTCGTCGAGGTGTCCGGTGTCGCCGGTGTGCAGCCAGCCGTCGCGCAGCTGGCTCGCCGTCGCCTCGGGGTTGCGCCAGTAGCCGGTCGTGATCGAGGGGCTGCGCAGGATGATCTCGCCGGGCTCGCCCTGGGGCATCGGCTCCGCGGTCACCGGGTCGACGACGAGCACGTCGGTGCCGGGCACCGGCAGTCCGCAGAAGACGGGCGTGGTCGTCAGGTCGTGGTCGTCGTCGGCGAAGCCGTAGGGCACGACGTCGACCGTGTGGCTCTCGGTGAGCCCGTAGGAGCCCTCGCGCAGCACCGAGTGCTCCCCCACGACCTGGGCCCACCGACGGCGCACCTCCGGGGTCAGCTTGCGGATGAAGGACATCGCCATCGGCCCGGTGAAGCTCGACAGGTCGCGCTCGGCGATGTCGGGCAGCTCGAGGATCTCGAGATAGCTCTCGACGGTCGCGGCGGTCATCGTCACGCCGTGGCGCTCGACGAGGTCGACGACGGTCGCGGCATCCCACCGGTGCAGCAGCACGCTCGTGCCACCCATGACGAGCGGGATGAGGATGCCCAGGTCCTCGCCGGCGATCCAGAAGACGGGCACGAAGCACAGCGAGACGACCTCGCGACCCAGGCCGTTGGCCCCCGCACCGCTCACCGCCGTGTAGACCATGTGACGCTGCGAGTGCTCGCAGCCCTTGGGCAGGCCGGTCGTGCCCCCGGTGTAGTTGAGCGCCGCGAGCGCGTCGAGGTCGCGCTCCGGCTCGACGAGCGGGTCCGCGGTGAGCGCCTCGTCCCACGTGACGATCTCGACCCCCTCCCGGCGAAGGGAGGAGACCTCACCTCCCACGACGACGACCGTCTCCACGCCCGCGTCCGCGGCGGCCGGCAGCAGGCGCTCGACGAGCGCGGCGTAGGTGACGACGACGCGGGCACCGCTGTCGGAGAGCTCGTGGACGAGCTCGGCCCGCTGGAACATCGGGTTGACCGGCACGTGGACGCAGCCGGCGCGCAGGGTGCCGAGCATGGCGACGACGAACTCGTACGCATTGCCCAGGTGCACGCCTACGCGGTCACCGGGGGCCACCCCCTTCGCCCGCAGCCACCCGGCCCACCGGGAGTGCCGACCGGCGAGGTCGGCGTAGGTGAGCGTCTCGTCGCCGACGACGAGCGCCGGGTGCTCGGGCTGGCGGTCGGCCCACGCGTCCACGTACTCGGGCACGGTCATCTCGCCGAGCGGGTGGACGACGTCGCGGGGCGTGTCGGCGGGGCGCACCCGCTCCTGCCGGGCGCGCACGTCGGCGAGGTGCTGCGTGTAGTCCATCGGGCACTCCTTGGGTCACCAGGTGTCGACGTACCTCCGGGGCACGTCCTCGGGGACGGCCGAGCCCATCGCGGTGACGATCCACCGCCGGGTCTCGACCGGGTCGATGACGTCGTCGAGCTCGACGACGGCCGCGGCGTTGACCGCCCGCCCGCGCTCGTACATCTGCGCGAGCAGCTCGGCCTCGAGCTCGGCCCGCTCCGCCGGGTCGGCGACGGCCTCGAGCTCACGGCGGAAGCCCAGGCGCACGGCGCCCTCGAGCCCCATGCCGCCGACCTCGCCGGTCGGCCACGCGAGGGTCGCCGCGGGTCGGTGGAAGCCACCGGCGGCCATCGCCTGCGCCCCGAGGCCGTAGGCCTTGCGCAGCACGACGGTGACGACCGGTACCCGCAGGTGCGAGCCGATGACGAAGAGCCGCGAGAAGTGGCGCACCGTCGCCGTGCGCTCGTGCTCGGGGCCGACCATGAAGCCCGGGGTGTCGCACAGCGAGACGACGGGCAGGCCGTGCGCGTCGCACAGCTGGAGGAAGCGCGCGAGCTTGTCGGCCGCCGGGGTGTCGATGGCGCCGCCGAGGTGACGCGGGTTGTTGGCGACGAGGCCCATCGGCCGTCCTTCGACCCGCACGAGGGCGGTGATGACGCCGGGCGCGAAGCCAGCGCGCAGCTCGAGGACGGAGCCCTCGTCGGCGAGGGTGTCGATGGCGACGTGCACGTCGTAGGCGCGCACCCGGCTCTCCGGCACGACGTGCCGCAGCCGCCTCTGGTCGGGCGCGCTCCACTGCTCGTGGGAGCCCTGGAAGTAGCCGAGGTAGCGCTGCGCCACGGCGACCGCCTCGGCCTCGTCGTCGACGACCACGTCGACGACGCCGTTGCTGCCCTGCACGCCGATCGGGCCGACCTCCTCGGGCGCGAAGACACCGAGGCCACCGCCCTCGATCATCGCCGGGCCGCCCATGCCGATCGTCGAGTCACGGGTGGCGATGATGACGTCGCAGCAGCCGAGTAGCGCGGCATTGCCGGCGAAGCAGCGCCCGGCCGCGATGCCCACGGTCGGCACGAGCCCGCTCAGGCGACCCATCGACGCGAAGGTCGGCACGTCGAGCCCGCTCGCCACCGTCGTGTCGGTGTCGCCGGGGCGGCCGCCGCCCCCTTCGGCGAAGAGGACCACGGGCAGCCGCTGCTGCTCGGCGATCTCGAGCAGCCGGTCGGTCTTCTTGTGGTTGAGGTAGCCCTGCGTGCCCGCGAGGACCGTGTAGTCGTAGGCGAGGACCGCGGTGCGGGTGCCGGTCGCACCGGGGCTCGTCGTCACGTGCCCGATGCCGGTGACGATGCCGTCGGCCGGGGTGCTCGCGACGAGGTCCTCCTCGCTGCGTCGGGCGCGCTGGGCAGCGACGGCGAGCCCGCCGTACTCGACGAAGCTGCCCTCGTCGACGAGGTCGGCGACGTTTTCACGAGCGGTCCGCTGACCGCGGGCGTGCCGCTTGGCGATCGCATCGGGGGCGGGGCGGCGTCGAGGCGTCGCTCCTGCCGCTCGCGCAGGCGGGTGAGGTCGGCGCGCTCAGCGTCGAGGTCGGGACCGTCGTCGACGCTCGCGGTCTCCTCCCCCACCGACGAAGGGAGCAGCCGCACCAGGAGGTCTCCGGCAGCCGCGGTGGCCCCGGGCCGTGCCGCCACCGCCGTGACCGTGCCGGAGGCGGGCGCGGTGACGACGTGCTCCATCTTCATCGCCTCGACGACGAGCAGGGGCGCGCCGAGCGCGACCTCGTCACCCGCGGCGACGAGCACGTCGACGACCGCTCCGGTCATCTCGGCGCGCACCTCACCGACGGGGCCGGCCTCGCCGCTGGCCGTCTGCGCGAGCCCTGCCTCCCCGATCCAGCGGGTGGTCACCCGCCAGTCGGCGACGTCGTCGTGCGCGAGCAGCTCGCGCAGCAGGGGCAGGTTGGTCTCGACACCGTCGATCGAGCACTCGAGCGCGGCCCGGAGCGCCTTGTCGAGCGCGCCGGAGACACCGGAACTCTGCAAGACCCTAGGGTCCTGCAGAGTTCCGGTGCCGTGGCTGTGGGTGACGACCTTGGCGACGAGGGAGTCGAAGCTCCCGTCGATGCGGGTGCCCTCGACGAGGTGGGTGTCGACCCGCACGCCCGGGCCGCTCGGCCAGGCGAGGCCGGTGGCGACGCCGTGGGCGGGCAGCGCCTCACCACCGGAGCCGACCCGCTCGGCCGCCACGCGCAGCTCGACCGCGCTCCCCCGCACCTCCGGGGGTCGGTCGAGACCGATCTCGGCGAGGGTGCGGCCCGCGGCGAGCGCGAGCTGGGTGAGCACGAGGTCGACGCCGGTCACCATCTCGGTCACCGGGTGCTCGACCTGCAGGCGCGGGTTGACCTCGATGAACCACCAGCGGGTCGGGTCGTCGGCGTCGAGGAGGAACTCGACCGTCGCCAGCCCGCGGTAGCCGCGCCCGGCGAGCAGCCGCACGGCCGCCTCGTGCAGCGCTGCGCGGACGTCCTCGGGCAGGCCGGGTGCGGGAGCGACCTCGACGACCTTCTGGAAGCGCCGCTGAAGGGTGCAGTCACGCTCGCCGAGGTGGGTGACTCCCCCTTCGCCGTCGGCCGCGACCTGCACCTCGACGTGCCGCGCCCGCTCGACGTAAAGCTCGGCGAAGAGGTCACCGGAGCCGAAGCTGCGCTCGGCCTCCGACCGGGCCCGCTCCCCAGGCCGGGGGCGACCGGATCGCCCGCCGCGACGGCCCGCATGCCGC
>NZ_JBNFOF010000080.1:0-12310 GCF_057364645.1 Janibacter sp. CFPM2_SD2 | reverse complement strand
GGCCAAGACCGTCGAGGTCGCCGCCGGGCTGTGGGCGGTCATGGGGCAGGCCGGGTTCACCCGCACCGCGCGGTCGTCGCCGTCGGCGGTGGCCAGCGTCACCGACCTGGGTGGCTGGGCCGCGGCTGCGTGGCTGCGCGGGGGTGGCCGTCGTCCACGTGCCGACGACCGTGCTCGGCATGGTCGACGCGGCCGTCGGCGGCAAGACGGGCATCAACACCGCCGAGGGCAAGAACCTCGTCGGCGCCTTCCACACGCCCGCGGCGGTGCTCTGCGACCTCGACCACCTCGCGACCCTGCCGCCGGCCGACCTGTCGGCCGGGTTGGCCGAGGTCGTCAAGGGCGGCTTCATCGCCGACCCGCGCATCCTCGAGATCGTCGAGGAGGAGGAGTCGGCCGTGCAGGAGCCCGGCACCGCACAGCTGCGTGAGGTCATCGAGCGCAAGATCGCCATCAAGGCCGAGGTCGTCGCCGCCGACCTGCGCGAGTCCAACCTGCGCGAGATCCTCAACTACGGGCACACCCTCGGCCACGCCATCGAGCACCACGAGGGCTACCGCATGCGGCACGGCGAGGCCGTCGCGATCGGCATGGTCTACGCCGCCGAGCTCGCCCACCGCACCGGTCGGATCGACGCCGCCCTGCTCGAGCGGCACCGCTACGTCCTCGGTCTGCTGGGTCTGCCGACGACCTACTCGGCGGCGACCTTCGACGAGCTGCTCGCCGCCCTGCGCCGCGACAAGAAGACCCGTGGTGCGACGCTGCGCTTCGTCGTCCTCGACGGTCTGGCGCAGCCGTCCCGGTTCGAGGGCCCGGACGAGAGCCTGCTGCGCGAGGCCTACGCCGCCCTGGCCTGACCCCCTTCGCCCGCCTGCAACCCTGCAAACCTAGGGTTTTGCAGAGTTCAGGGCGGCAACCCTGCACAACCCTAGGGTTGTGCAGAGTTCAGCCGGCGTCGAGGTCGGCCTCGTGGACGGTGATCGCGACCTGCACGCGGTTGTCCGCGCCGAGCTTGTCGAGGATGCGGCCGACGTGCGCCTTGACCGTCGCGACGCTCAGGTAGAGGCGCGCGGAGATCTCGGCATTGGACAGACCGGCGCCGACGGCCCGGGCGACCTCGAGCTCGCGCTCGGTGAGGGACGTCAGGCGGGTCCGGGCCTCGTCGCGGGCGGCGTGCTGCGCAGCGCCGCCGGAGGCCGAGCGCACCGACTGCAGCACCGAGGCGGTGACGCCTGGGGAGAGGATCGACTGGCCCGCGGCGACGAGCCGCACGGCCTCGACGAGACGGTCGGGCGGGGTGTCCTTGAGCAGGAAGCCGTCGGCCCCGTGCTGCAGCGCCCGCATGACGTCGTCGTCGGCGTCGAAGGTCGTCAGGACGATGACCTTGCTCGGCGACCCGCTGCGGACGAGCTCGTCGGTTGCGGAGAGACCGTCGAGGCGCGGCATGCGGATGTCCATGAGGACGACGTCGGGGGAGTGCTCGGCGATGACCGAGAGCCCCTGGCGTCCGTCCTCGGCCTGGCCGACGACGGTGATCTCCGGCGCGCCCCCGAGGATCATCGACAGCGCGGTGCGGACCATGGCGTCGTCGTCGACGAGGACGACGGAGATCGGGGCCCGGCTCGAGTCGTTCACACCGGCCACGGTAGCCACACCGCCAGCCGGTGCCGTCCGTCGGGTGCCCAGCCGTGCTCGATGCGCCCGCCGGCGAGCTCGACGCGCTCGGACAGCCCGAGCAGGCCGGTGCCGGAGCCGGGCACGGCCGCGCCGGTCGCCTGCACGGAGCGCGGGTTCGTCACCGTCACCTCCAGCCCGTCGCCCGGCCGTCCGGCGAGGCGCACGTCGACGCCCGGCCCCGGGGGCGGTGCTTGCGGGCATTGGTCAGGCCCTCCTGCACCACCCGGTAGGCGGCGCGGCTGGCGGTCTCCGGCACCGCCGCGATGTCGACGCCGCCTTCGTCGAGCGTGACGCGGCTGCCGGCTGCTCGCGCCTCGTCGAGGAGCTCCGGCAGGTGCACGAGCGAGCTCTGCGGACGAAGGGGCGCCCCGTCCTCGGCGCGCAGCACCCCGAGCACCTCGCGCAGGTCGGTGAGTGCGGCGCGCGCATTGGCGTCGATGGCCGCGACGGCCGCCCGCCGCTCGTCCTCGGGCAGGTCCTCGCGGTAGGCGAGCACGCCGGAGTGCATCGTGACGAGCGAGATGCGGTGGGCGAGGACGTCGTGCATCTCGCGGGCGATGCGGCCGCGCTCGGCGGTCTGGGCCTGGGCGACCCGAGCCCGCTGCTCGGACTCGGCCGTCCGGGCCCGGTCGACCCACGAGCGCACGAGGGCCCGGCGCGAGCCGATCGAGACACCGACGGCGACGAGGACGGCGAGCACGAGCAGGCTGAAGAGCGTCTCCGCCCACAGCGGCAGGGGGTCGGGGTCCGGGTAGACGATCCGGGAGGCGAAGGTCCCGGTGACGACGGCGAGCAGGGTGACCGGGACGAGCTCGCGCCAGCGCTGCCGGGTGGCGAGCGAGACCATCGCCACCGCCTGGGCACCGGCCGCGACGACGGACACGCCGCTGAGCAGGGTCGTGACGGCCGCCGTCGTCACCGGCAGGCGGCGACGCAGCAGGAGCAGGGCCGCGGCGACCAGACCGAGCGCGGGGTCGACGAGCACCAGCCAGAAGGTGCGTAGGCCCTCCGGCAGGTCCGCGTCGGGATCGGGATAGGTGATCGCGAAGGTCAGGATCCACAGGGTGAGGCCGATCAGCAGGGCGAGGCCGAGGCGCCAGGTCGTGCCCCACCAGGTCAGGCGGTCGGGGTGGCGCTCGTCGGGCGCGGGTCGGCTCGTCACGGCCCCACCGTAGGCGGTGCCCGACCGCCCGGCATCGGCCGGGAGTCGCTGCTGCAGGGGGTCACCCCCCTTCGGAAGTCGTAGTCACCCTCGAGACCACCGGGCGATGTGGGGACGGGTCGCCCACCGGCAGCGTGGAGCCCATGATCACCGCCACCCACCTCACCAAGCGCTACGGCGACGTCGCCGCCGTCTCCGACGTGACCTTCACCGCCCGACCCGGCCGCGTCACGGGGTTCCTCGGGCCCAACGGCGCCGGCAAGTCGACCGTCATGCGGATGCTCACGGGCCTCACGCCACCGACCTCCGGCGAGACGAGCGTCCTCGGGCACCGCTACCGCGACCTGCCCAACCCCGGCCGACACGTCGGCGTCATGCTCGACGCCTCCGCCCAGCACCCGGGCCGCACCGGCCGGGAGGTGCTCGGCCTCGCGGCACGCACGACCGGTGTCGGGTCGGCCGCCGTCGGCACCGCGCTGTCCAGGGTCGGGCTCACCGATGCCGAGGCGGGCCGCCGCGTGCGCGGCTACTCGCTGGGCATGCGGCAGCGCCTCGGCCTGGCGACCGCCCTCCTCGGCGACCCGCAGGTGCTCGTCCTCGACGAGCCGGCCAACGGCCTGGACCCGCAGGGCATCCACTGGATGCGCGGGCTGCTGCGCGACTTCGCCGACGCGGGCGGGACCGTCCTGCTCTCCTCGCACCTGCTCCACGAGGTGCAGGTCATCGCCGACGACCTCGTCATCATCGGTCGCGGTCGGATCGTCGCCGAGGGCACGACCGAGGAGCTGCTGCAGCGGCAGGGGACCCGGGTGGCCTCGCTCGACGACGACGAGCTGACCATCGCCCTGCGGGCCGCCGGCATCGAGGTGACGCAGACCCCGACCGGTCTGCTCGCTGCCGCCGAGGCGGCGACCGTCGGCCGGGTCGCGCTCGACGCGCGCATCGTGCTCACCGACCTGGCTGCCGGCTCCGCCGGCGGCCTCGAGGACCTCTTCCTCAGCCTGACCGCCGACCACTCCCGAGGAGATGCCGCATGACCACCCGCACCGACACCGCCTCCGCTGATCCGGCCACCGACGCGGCGCGGCCGCGGACATCCCCGCCACGCCGCCGCTGGACACCAGCGGCGACCACATCCCCTTCGCCCGGCTCGTCGACGTCGAGCTGCGCAAGATGGTCGACACCCGCGCCGGCCTGTGGATGCTCGTCGTCATGGCGGCGATCAGCGTCCTCGTCTCGGCGGTCCTCGTCATCTGGGGGAGCCCCGCCGACCAGACCTTCGCCACCTATCTCGGCATGATCTTCATCCCGCTCACGGTGCTGCTGCCCGTCCTGGGCATCATGTCCGCCACCCAGGAGTGGAGCCACCGCACCGGTCTGGCGACCTTCACCCTCGTACCGCGACGCGGCGGGTCCTCACCGCCAAGGCCGTCGCCGCACTCGCCCTGACGCTCGGTCTGCTCGTCGTCGCCGCCGCCGCGTCCGCCGTCGCGACGGCGATCTCGGGCGGGACCTTCTCGCTCACCGGGCTCTCGCTCGTCGGGGTCGTGCTCACCGCCCTGCTCCTCACGCTGCAGGGGGTGGCCTTCGGCGCGGCCCTGCTCAACACCCCCCTGGCCATCGTGGCCATCCTCGTGCTGCCGACGGTGTGGATGGTCCTCACCTCGTCGATCAGCTGGATGAGCGATGCTGCCCGCTGGCTCGACCTGACGATCGTCACCGAGCCCCTCACCGAGGGCACGATGACCGCGGAGGCGTGGGGCCAGCTCGCCACGAGCAGCGCCGTGTGGGTGCTCCTGCCCCTGGCCATCGGCACCCGCCGCGTGCTCACCCGCGAGATCTCCTGAGCGGCGTGTCACCCCTCCCGTGGTGCTGGGCCGCGGGAGGGGCGCGTTACCGTCGTGGTCATGTCACGTGTGCGTCCCGCAGCCCTCGCCCTCACCGCTGCCCTCACCCTGACCGCCTGCGCGGGCGCGTCGGGTGGTTCCTCGAGCTCGAACGCCTCCGACGGCTCGTCGTCGAGCAGCGCCAGCCCGTCGTCGAGCCCGAAGGGCTACACCCCGGCGCCGAGGAGAAGGCCGCGATGGTCATCAAGGGCGACGACTTCCCTTCGCTCGACACCAAGGCGAAGCTGCCGCGTGATGTCACGTCCGCCCAGCTCAAGACCTGGGTCGACGAGGGCAAGCTGCCCGTCGGGCGCACCCACGGGGCCTACTTCGAGACGATGATCAACAGCATCACCCAGGCGAAGGAGGCGCCCGACGTCGTCTTCTTCGGCGACTCGATGACCCAGCAGGGCGTCGACCCGCAGGTGCTCGGCAAGGAGCTGACCAAGGCGAAGGGGAGTGACGTCACCGTCTTCAACGCCGCCAGCAGCCGCGCCCGCTGGGGGATCAACAAGATGGTCGCCGAGTACCTCGTCAAGGAGGACAAGGTCCCCGACGTGGCGGTCCTGATGCTCTCCACCCGGGCGGCCGAGGACGACGGCTTCTACGAGAGCGAGGTCCAGAAGACCGGATTCTCCGCGATGGCCCAGGGCTGCGACCGGCCGACCACCAAGGAGTGGGGCGCCGCCGAGGTCAAGGACTGCGAGCGCTACCACTCCGACCTGCGCTACCGCTTCCGCGATGCCGGCGGGCAGGTGGAGCGGGCCCAGGAGGGGGAGATGCCGCAGACGAGCCTGGCCATCGGGTCCAAGGGCTTCCTGCGCTCCGACGGCTTCATGATCCACCCGGGCATGACCCTCGCCGAGGTGCGCGAGACGAGCGCCAAGCGGGTGGCCCGCGGCAACCCCGGCCTGCCGCACGTCGACGAGCAGGCGACGAAGGACTTCGACGCCACCGTCGAGCTGCTGCGCGAGCACGGCGCGACGGTCGTCTCCTCGACGATCCCCTACTCGCCGGCCCACCAGGACAACCTCGAGAAGCGCTGGCGGGGCTACGACACCCGCCGTCAGAAGGCTGCGAAGGAGATCACGGCGACGGCCGACGTGCCGCTCTTCGCGATCAACCGCTTCGGCTCCTGGTACGGCGACGGCAGCGGCCGTGACGCGATCCACCTGGCGCCCGAGGGCGCTGCCGACTTCTCGCGGCAGATGGCGAAGACCCCCGGCTTCGCCGACACGGTCACCGAGGCGGTGGACTGAGCCGCGGCACCCTGACGCGCGGGCCCTCGCTCAGGAGCGGCCGCGCGGGGCCGAGGCGGACATGATCTCGGTGATCGCCGCCTCGTCCTCGTCGCTGAGGCGACCCCAGCCGGGCTCGTACTCGTAGACCTCGCCGAGCGGGGTGGCCTTGCGGTTGCCCAGGAGCAGCTCGACGTCGTCGACGGTGAGCAGGCCCGGGTGCCAGACGCCGCAGGCCTCCGAGACCTTGAGCAGGTCGCGGCGCAGGGTGCGGATGTAGTTGTCAACCCGGTGCGCCTTGAGCGTCGGGTCGAGGCCGCGCGAGAGCCAGGGGTTCTGCGTCGCGACGCCGGTGGGGCAGTGGTCGGTGTGGCACTTCTGCGCCTGGATGCAGCCGATGGCGAGCATCGCCTCACGCGCGACGTGGACCATGTCGACGCCGAGGGCGAAGGCGACGAGGGCATTTTCGGGCAGGCCGAGCTTGCCGGACCCGACCCACGTGACGCGGTCGGCGAGGCCGGCCCGGGCGAAGACGCCGTAGACGCGGGTGAAGGCGAGCCGGAAGGGCAGGGCGACCGCATCGCTGAAGACGAGGGGAGCCGCGCCGGTCCCCCCTTCGCCTCCGTCGATGACGATGAAGTCCACGCCCCGCGTGCCGTCGGCCATCGCCTCGGCCAGCTCCTCCCAGAAGGTGAGGTCACCGACCGCGGACTTGATGCCCACGGGCAGGCCGGTCTCGTCGGCGACCCGCTCGACGAAGTCGAGCAAGGAGTCGACGTCGTCGAACTCGGTGTGCCGGGACGGGCTGGCGCAGTCCTTGTCCTGCGGGATCCCGCGGGTCTGCGCGATCTCGGCGGAGATCTTCGCCGCGGGGAGCATGCCACCCAGGCCCGGCTTCGCACCCTGGCTCAGCTTGATCTCGATGGCGCGCACGGGCGCCGAGGCCGCGACCTGCTTGAGCCGCTCCATGTCGAAGCGGCCCTCCTCGTCGCGGCAGCCGAAGTAGGCCGTGCCGATCTGGAAGATGATGTCGCCGCCCTGGCGGTGGTACTCCGACAGCGAGCCCTCGCCCGTGCAGTGCAGGGCGCCGGCGAGGCGGGCGCCCTCGTTGAGCGCGGTGATCGCATTGCCCGACAGCGAGCCGAAGCTCATGCCGGAGATGTTGACGCACGACTGCGGGCGGAAGGCGTGCCGTCGCCCGCGCGGACCGCCGAGCACCTTGGCCGACGGCAGCACGACGCCCTCGGCGCTGTGCGGGCTCGACGGCGCCGCCACGGAGGAGAAGGTGCGGTGCTTGAGGACCGGGTAGCCCTCGAGCTGCTCGACGTCGTTGTCCGTGCCGAAGCCGACGTAGTTGTTCTCCATCTTCGACGAGGCGTAGACCCACGAACGCTGGTCGCGGCTGAAGGGCCGCTCCTGGTCGTTGCTCGTCACGATGTACTGCCGCAGCTCCGGACCGATCTTCTCGAGCAGGTAGCGGGCGTTGGCGACGACCGGGAAGTTGCGCTTGAGCGAGTGCTGCTTCTGCAGCAGGTCGCGGGCAGCGAGCCCGGCGGTGGCGGCGAGGACGGTGGCGACGGCGGCCTTCGACTTCATGCCCGCCATCCTGCACCTTCCTCCTCGGGTCTGCGTGGATGCCGCCGCCGCACGCCGGGCCGGGTGCGCGCGTGGGTGGATCCTCCCTTCGCCGGTTAAGATGCTGGGCGGCCCGCGCGCGCCCTCCGGCGCAGCGGCGGGAGACCACCTGACGACAACGCGAAGGCGAGCACATCCGTGGCAACGACGAATGACCTCAAGAACGGCATGGTCCTCAACATCGACGGCCAGCTCTGGAGCGTCGTGGAGTTCCAGCACGTCAAGCCCGGCAAGGGCCCGGCCTTTGTCCGGACCAAGCTGAAGAACGTCACGAGCGGCAAGACCGTCGACAAGACCTTCAACGCCGGCACCAAGGTCGAGACGTCGAACGTCGACAAGCGGACGATGCAGTACCTCTACAACGACGGCACCGACTTCGTCTTCATGGACCCCGACACCTACGACCAGATCCCGGTCACGCCCGAGGTCGTCGGCGACGCCGCGAAGTACATGCTCGAGAACCAGGAGGCGGTCATCGCCCGCCACGACGGCAACGTGCTCTACGTCGAGCTGCCGGCCTCGGTCGTCCTCGAGATCACCTACACCGAGCCGGGCCTGCAGGGCGACCGCTCGACCGGCGGCACCAAGCCCGCGACCCTCGAGACCGGCGCCGAGATCTCCGTGCCGCTCTTCCTCGAGCAGGGGACCAAGGTCAAGGTCGACACCCGCGACGGTTCCTACCTCGGTCGAGTGAGCTGAGTGGGAGCCCGGACCAAGGCTCGTCGTCGCGCGGTCGACCTGCTCTTCGAGGCGGAGTCCCGAGGGGTCAACGCCGGTGACCTCGCGCGCGAGCGCGCGCAGACGCCGGTGACCCCGGCCCCGCTCAACGAGTACACCGTCGCCGCCGTGCAGGGCGTCGTCGCCCACTGGGGCGACATCGACGACGCGCTGACGACCTACAGCCAGGGCTGGAGCCTCGAGCGGATGCCCGACGTCGACCGCGCGATCCTGCGTCTGGGCGCCTGGGAGATCCTCTTCAACGACGAGGTCCCCGACGGCGTCGCCGTCAGCGAGGCCGTGACCCTGGCCACCGAG
Source organism: Janibacter sp. CFPM2_SD2 (assembly GCF_057364645.1). Taxonomy (NCBI): domain Bacteria; kingdom Bacillati; phylum Actinomycetota; class Actinomycetes; order Micrococcales; family Intrasporangiaceae; genus Janibacter; species Janibacter sp. CFPM2_SD2. The sequence goes on along the minus strand of NZ_JBNFOF010000080.1, from coordinate 3,677 downwards.
CTGAGCACGGACGAGTCCCCGAAGTTCGTCAACGGCCTGCTGGCCCGCATCGTCGAGGTCAAGCCCACCCTCGTCTGAGGAGAGACATTGAGCACAGCGCACGACCCGGCGCAGGAGCCGGGGACCACCGTCGACCGAGGCACCGTCATCGGTGAGGGCTTCACGTGGCTGGCGCGCTGGTCGTGGCGCCTGCTGCTCGTCTCCGCCGGCGCCGCCGTCCTCTGGTGGGTCCTCGCCAAGCTGTGGGTCGGGGTCTTCCCCGTCCTGCTCGCCCTCATCGTCGCGACCGTGCTGTGGCCACCGACGCGGTGGCTGCGGTCCAAGGGGCTGCCCGCAGCGCTCGCCGCGGTGATCGTGATCCTCGGTGCGCTCATCATCTTCTTCGGCGTGCTGGGTGCGATCACCCCCTCGCTCATCAACCAGTCCGGCGACCTGGCCGACTCGGCCTCCAAGGGTCTGTCGGAGCTGCAGCAGCGGGCCGCCAAGCCGCCCTTCAACCTCGACAACCAGACGATCGACGACGCGGTCCACACGGCCCGGACCTGGCTGCAGGACCGGGGCGGCCAGATCGCCACCGGTGCCCTCGCCGGCGCCTCGGCGGTCGGCTCCGGTGCCGTGACCCTCGTGCTCGTCCTCGTGCTCGTCTTCTTCTTCCTCAAGGACGGGCCGGCGTTCCTCCCCTTCGTCCGTCGCGTCAGCGGACCGCGGGCCGGCGCCCACCTCACCGAGGTGGCCACGCGGTCGTGGGCCACCCTCGGGGGCTTCATCCGCACCCAGGCGATCGTCTCCGCCGTCGACGCCGTGCTCATCGGCGTCGGTCTCGTCGTGCTCGGCGTGCCGCTCGCCTTCGCGCTGGCCGTGCTCACCTTCTTCGGTGGCTTCATCCCGATAGTCGGTGCCTTCGCCGTCGGCTTCCTCTCCGTCCTCGTCGCCCTCGTCGCCGAGGGGCCGACGACCGCCCTGCTCGTGCTCGCGCTGATCATCGCGGTGCAGCAGATCGAGGGCAATGTCCTCCAGCCCTTCCTCCAGGGCCGGTCCATGGAGCTGCACGCCGGGGTCATCCTGCTCGCCGTGACGATCGGTGGCACGGTCTTCGGCATCGTCGGGGCCTTCCTCGCGGTGCCGGTGGCCGCCGTGGGGGCGGTGATCCTGCGCTACCTCAGCGAGCAGGTGGCCTTGCGGGCAGGTGAGATCACCGCCGACGAGGCGGAATCGGAGACCGAGGAGGGCGCCGAGGTCGCCGAGGTCGAGCGAGACGCCGCGGTCACCGAGTGAGCGTCCTCCCGCGGCCCGCCGTCAGCGTCATCCCGCTGCGGGACGGTGCGCGTGGCCCGGAGGTCTTCGTCCAGCACCGTCAGCCGACGATGGACTTCGCGGCGGGCGCCGTCGTCTTCCCCGGCGGCCGCTGCGACCCCGGCGACGTGGCGAAGGGGGCCGACCTCGCCCTGTCGTCCGCGACCGTGGCCGACCACGTCCACCGGTGGCGGCACGTGCCGTCGACGGGGACCGCGCCGCCGATGCCCGCACCCTGTCGCGACGGGCGTGCGCGAGCTCGCGGAGGAGACCGGGCTGGTCACCCTGCCGGAGTCGCTCCTGCCCTGGGACCGCTGGGTGACGCCCGACGGGCCACCCAAGCGCTTCGACGTCTCCTTCTTCGTCCTGCCGGTCCCGGCCTCCGCGCCCGGCCAGCCCGTGCACCTGACGACCGAGGCGGTGGACTCGGAGTGGGACGCGGTCGAGGCGCTGCTCGCGGCCGGCGCGGCCGGCCGTCTGCGGCTGATGACGCCGACCCGGGTCATCCTCCAGGAGCTGCTCGACCTGGGCAGCGTGGAGGCGGTGACACGACTGCGGCCGGTCATCGACGGGTGTCCGTGACGACGGCCGGGGTCGCGCCCGCGGGTCACCGACGTGGTGCCCGGGGGCTGAGCGGGATCAGAAGGCGGGCAGGACCTCGCCCTGGGGCCAGGTCTCCTCGATGTAGGCCTTGACCTCGGGGGAGTGGAGCAGCTCGTCGAGCTTCTTCAGGCCGGCGTTGTCCTCGTTGGCCTTCTGCACGGCGAGGAAGTTGGCGTAGGGGTTGTCCTTGGCCTCCTCGACGGCGAGGGCCTCGTCGAGCGACAGGTCCGCCTCGATGGCGTAGTTGCCGTTGATGATCGCGGCGTCGAGGTCCTGCAGCGAGCGGGCGAGCTGCGCGGCGTCGGTCTCCTTGAACTCCAGGTCCTTGGGGTTGTCCTCGACGTCGAGGATCGTCGCGTTGGTCGCGTCCTTGCCCTTCTTGAGGGTGATGACGTCGTTGTCCGCGAGCAGCTGCAGCGCCCGGCCCTGGTTGGACGGGTCGTTGTTGATGCCGACCTGCCCGCCCTCGGGCAGGTCCTTGATGTCCTTGACCGAGTCGGAGTAGAGGGCGAAGGGCTCGATGTGGATGCCGTCGTAGTGCGCGAAGTCGTAGCCGCGGTCCTCGACCTGCTCCTCGTAGTAGGGCAGGTGCTGGAAGTAGTTGGCGTCGAGCGTGCCCTCGGAGAGCTGGACGTTGGGCTGCACGTAGTCGTCGAAGGTCTTGATGTCGAGGTCGAGCTTCGCCTCGGGGGCCAGCTCCTTGTCGACGTACTCGAGGATCTTCGCGTGCGGCGTGGGGGAGGCGCCGACGGTGATCTTGGTGATGCCGTCGCCGTTCTCGGTGGGGCCCTCGGCGTCGCCCTTCATCAGGCCGCACCCGGACAGGGCCAGGGCGGAGACGGACAGGACCGCGGCGGCGCGGGTGGCGGTGCGGACGGGGGACATGCGGGTTCCTTTCAGCGGGTGGCCGGTGGGCCGGTGGTGCGTGGGTGTGGCGAAGGGGAGGGACGTCGCGTGGCGCAGGTGGCGGCTCACCGGCGGTCGAGCCGCCGTGCGACGAGGTCACCGACGAGCTGGACGACCGTGACGATGGCGACGAGCAGCACGACGCAGACGACCATGACGTCGGTCTCGAAGCGGTTGTAGCCGTAGGACATCGCGACCGCGCCCAGGCCGCCGCCGCCGACGGCGCCGGCCATGGCGGTGTAGCCGATGAGGGCGATGATCGTCGTCGTCAGCCCGGCGACGAGGCCGGAGCGGGCCTCGGGCAGCAGCACCTTGCGGGTGATCTCGCGGCGGGTGGCGCCCATCATCGTCACCGCCTCGACCTTGCCGCTCGGCACCTCGCGCAGCGAGGTCTCGACGAGTCGGGCGTAGAAGGGGATCGCGCCGACGGTGAGCGGCACGACCGCTGCCTGCCAGCCGATCGAGGTCCCGACGACGAGCCGGGTGAAGGGGATGATCGCGATCATCAGGATGAGGAAGGGCAGCGAGCGGCCGATGTTGACGACCGCGCCGAGCACCCGGTGGAGCAGGGGATGGGGCGCGATGCCGCCCGGCGAGGAGTTGTGCAGGAGCACGCCGACGGGGATGCCGATGATCGCCGTGATGATGCTCGCGAGGGCCGTCATGGCGAGGGTCTCGAGGACGGCGGTCGGGACGATCTCCCGGATGACGGGGTTGTCGAGCCACCCCTCGGCGGCGGCGGTGCCCAGACTGGCGAGGGCGCTCATGCGGCCACCTCCGGGGAGAGGTGGGCGGCCTCGAGGACGCGCACGGCCTCGGCGGTGCGGGCGGGTCGACCTCGAGCTGGAGTGCGGCCGACCCGGCGGCCGGCGATG
>NZ_JBNFOF010000079.1:0-12438 GCF_057364645.1 Janibacter sp. CFPM2_SD2 | reverse complement strand
GGCGCTCACCCTTCGCCACGACGCGATGACGTCCGCGCGGCCGGGGGGATCGCCCTTTCGAGCGCGCGCCGAGGTGGGCGTCGCGCTGCCGCGCACGCTCCCGCTCGCTCGGGTCCATGGCTCGCTCCTCACCCGACGGCGGAGGGGAGCGGGAGGGATGCAACGTCATGCAACCCTGTCGCCCGGCGCCGCTGCCGGAGTTGTGTGGGTCACGGTACAACGCAAAGGAGCGGATCGTGACCCAGATGACCGAGCAGCAGACGACGACGGCGACCGAGCGGGCAACGGCCTGGTTCGGTGCCCTCGAGGCGGCCCTCACGGCGCAGGACGTGGCGGCGGCCGCAGATCTCTTCGCCACCGAGAGCTATTGGCGAGATCTCGTCGCCTTCTCGTGGAACCTCGTCACCGTCGAGCACCGGGAGGGGGTGAGCGAGCTGCTCGAGAGCACGGCGCGTGCGACCGCGGCTCGCAGCTTCGCCCTCTCCGAGGAGGCCACCGAGGAGGACGGGGTGATCACCGCCTGGTTCACCTTCGAGACCGCGGTCGGCCGCGGCCGCGGGCTCGCCCGGCTCGTCACCGAGGACGGCGAGGACCGCGCCTGGACCTTCCTCACCACCCTCTACGAGCTCAAGGGCCACGAGGAGCCGCGCGGCGAGTACCGGCCGAAGGGGGCCGAGCACGGCGTCGACCCACAGCGCCTCAGCTGGAAGGAGAAGCGCGAGGCCGAGGACGCGGCGATGGGCGTGAGCACCCAGCCCTACGTCCTCGTCGTCGGCGGCGGACAGGGCGGCATCGCCCTCGGCGCCCGGCTGCGCCAGCTCGGGGTGCCCTCGCTCGTGCTCGACCGCAACGAGCGACCCGGCGACCAGTGGCGGCAGCGCTACAAGTCCCTCTGCCTGCACGACCCGGTCTGGTACGACCACCTGCCGTACCTGAAGTTCCCCGACAACTGGCCGGTCTTCGCCCCCAAGGACAAGATCGGCGACTGGCTGGAGAGCTACACGAAGATCATGGAGGTGCCCTACTGGGGCTCCACGACGGTCAAGAGCGCCAGCTACGACGAGGCGAAGGGGGAGTGGACCGTCGAGATCGAGCGTGACGGCACGCCGATGACGCTCCACCCGACCCAACTCGTCCTGGCCACCGGCATGTCCGGCAAGCCCAACGTGCCGGTCGTCCCGGGGCAGGACATCTTCCGCGGCGAGCAGCACCACTCGTCCGGGCATCCCGGCCCGGACGCCTACACCGGCAAGAAGGTCGTCGTCATCGGGTCCAACAACTCCGCCTTCGACATCTGCGGCGCGCTGTGGGAGCACGGAGCCGACGTGACGATGGTGCAGCGCTCGTCGACGCACATCGTCAAGAGCGCGAGTCTCATGGAGATCGGTCTCGGTGACCTCTACTCCGAGCGGGCGCTCGCGGCGGGGATGACGACGGAGAAGGCCGACCTCGTCTTCGCGTCACTGCCCTACCGGATCATGCACGAGTTCCAGATCCCGCTCTACGACAAGATGCAGCAGGTCGACGCCGACTTCTACGCGCGGCTCGAGGCGGCCGGCTTCGACCTCGACTTCGGTGACGACGGCTCGGGGCTCTTCCTCAAGTACCTGCGGCGCGGGTCCGGCTACTACATCGACGTCGGCGCGGCCGAGCTCGTCGCCGACGGCAGCGTCAAGCTCGTCAAGGGCCAGCTCGACCACCTCACCGAGGACGCGGTGGTCCTCGCCGACGGCACCGAGCTCGAGGCCGACCTCGTCGTCTACGCGACGGGCTACGGCTCGATGAACGGCTGGGCTGCCGACCTCATCAGCCAGGAGGTCGCGGACAAGGTCGGCAAGGTCTGGGGTCTCGGCTCGGACACGACCAAGGACCCGGGCCCCTGGGAGGGCGAGCAGCGCAACATGTGGAAGCCGACGCAGCAGGAGAACCTGTGGTTCCACGGCGGCAACCTGCACCAGTCGCGGCACTACTCGCTCTACCTCGCCCTGCAGCTCAAGGCCCGGCACGTCGGGCTCGACACCCCGGTCCACGCCCTGGCGCCGGTGCACCACCTCGGGTGAGCCTCGCCGAGGCGGTTGCTCACCCCAGGTCGGCGACCGCCTCGGCAACCTTCTCGTGCTCGGCACGCAGCCGCCGTAGGAAGTCCTTGGTCCGCGCGTGCTGCGGGTTGCTGATGACCTCGCTCGGGGTGCCCTGCTCGACGACGACCCCGCCGTCCATGAAGACGACCCGGTCGGCGACGTCGCGAGCGAAGGCCATCTCGTGGGTGACGACGATCATCGTCATGCCCTGGCCGGCGAGGTCGCGCATGACCTCGAGGACCTCGCGACGAGCTCGGGGTCGAGGGCCGAGGTCGGCTCGTCGAAGAGCATGAGCTTGGGCTTCATCGCGAGGGCCCGGGCGATGGCGACCCGCTGCTGCTGCCCACCGGAGAGCTGACCGGGGTATGCGCTCGACTTGTCACCGAGACCCACCTTGTCGAGCAGCTCGAGCGCCTCGGCGCGCACCTCGGCCTTCGACCGACCCTGCACGCGCACCGGAGCCTCCATGACGTTCTCGAGGGCCGTCATGTGGGGGAAGAGGTTGAACCGCTGGAAGACCATGCCGATCTCGCGGCGCTGGGCGGCGATCTCCTTGTCCTTCAGGCGGTGCAGGCGCTCGCCCTTGACCTTGTAGCCCATGAGGTCGCCGTCGACGAAGATCCGCCCGGCCTGGATGTCCTCGAGCTGGTTGATGCACCGCAGGAAGGTCGTCTTGCCCGAGCCGGAGGGCCCGAGCAGGCAGACGACCTCGCCGGGGGAGACCTCCATGTCGATGCCCTTGAGCACCTCGTTGCTGCCATAGGACTTGCGCACCTGCACCGCGCGCACGAGTGGCTGGCTCACTTGCCGCCTCCGATCGTCAGGCCCATGAGGCGGGTGCGGGTGGTGTCGGTCTTCGCCTGCTTCGAGGTGTTGCCGTAGCCGCGACCGAAGTGCCGCTCCAGGTAGTACTGGCCGACCATGAGCAGCGAGGTGAGGATCAGGTACCAGGCGCACGCCGCGACGAGCGTCGGCATGATCTTCAGCGTCCGGTTGCCGATGATCGAGGTCTGGTTGAAGAGCTCGGTGCCCAGCGGCAGTGCGACGAGGAGCGAGGTGTCCTTGAGCATCGCGATCGTCTCGTTGCCCGTCGGCGGGATGATGACCCGCATCGCCTGCGGCAGGATGACCCGGCGCATCGACAGGCTCGGCTTCATGCCGAGCGCCGCGGCGGCCTCACGCTGGCCCTCGTCGACCGACATGATGCCGGCGCGGGCGATCTCGGCCATGTAGGCCGCCTCGGACAGGCCCATCGCGATGATGCCCCAGATGAGCGTGGTGCTGATCTGGTTGACGTTGAGCGTGAAGAGGGTCAGGTCGCTGCTCAGCCCGAGATAGCCGGCGAGCTGCTGGCTGAAGGGGAAGGGGCCGATGTCGAAGCGCGGGTAGAGGTAGCCGATGCCGGTGCCGAAGAGGGTGACGAGCACCAGGCGCGGGATCCGCGGAAGAACCACGTGTAGAGGAAGCCGACGAACTTGAGCACCGGGTTGTCGGAGAGCCTCATGACGCCGATGACGATGCCGAGGGTGACGCCGATGATCATGACCCGATGGTCGCGATGATCGTGCCCTTGAGCAGACCCTCGAGCACCGGGTTGAAGTTCATCACCTGCAGCGCGAAGGGGATGTCCCACCGCGGGTTCGTGACGAAGCTGCTGATGATCATCGCGAAGATCACCGCAATGACCACGAGCGCCACCCACCGGCCGGGGTGACGGACCGGGACGGCGTCGATGGGGCCGGCCTCCTCGGACACGGGGGCGGTCCCCCTTCGCCTGCCGAAGGGGGGACCGCCGCGCTGCTCGTGCCGGACATCAGGGGTTGACGGAGAACTCGTCGATGCCGCCGGACTCGTTGCCCCAGTCCTTGAGGATCTGCTCGTAGGTGCCGTCCTTCTTCATGGACTCGAAGGCGGCGGCGATGGCCTCGCCGAACTCCTTCTGGTCCTTCGGGACGACGATGCCGTAGGGGGCCGAGTCGTAGATGTCACCGAGGGCCTCGAGCTCCTCGCCCTGCTGCTTGACGGCGTAGAGGCTGATCGGGGAGTCGGCCGCCATGGCCTCGGTCTTGCCGGAGACGAGGCTCGCGGTCACCTTGGACTGCTCCTGCTCGACGACGATCTTGATCTTGTCGTCGCACTTCTTGTTGAGCGCCTCGAGCTCGTCGAACTGGACGGTGCCCTTCTGCACGCCGACGGTCGCGCCGCACGGGTCCTTGGGGTCGACCTTGCCCGGGTTGCCCTTGGCGGTGACCCACTGGGTGCCGGCGTCGAAGTAGCTGATCATGTTGACCTGCTTCTTGCGCTCGTCGTTGATCGTGAAGGAGCTGACCGCGACGTCGTACTTGTCGGAGCTGACGCCGAGGATCAGCGAGTCGAAGGAGGCGTTCTTCCACGACGTCTTCAGGCCCATCTTGGCGGCGGCGGCGTCGAAGAGCTCGACGTCCATGCCCTCGACGGTCTTGCCGTCGTCACCGAGGAACTCGTTGGGCGCGTAGGAGGCGTCGGAGCCGATGTTGAGCGTGCCCTTGCTCTTGACGTCCTCGGGCACGAGCTTCGCGACGGCGTCGTCGACCTTGACCTCCTTGGCCGAGGTCTCGCCACCCCCGCCGGCGTCGGTCCCGTCGAGCGAGTCCGACCCGCACGCGGTCAGGGCGCCCGCACCGAGGGCGAGCGAGGCGAAGAGAGCGACGTGTGCACGGCGCATGGTGTGTCCTCCAGATGCAGTGGGGCACGTGGGGATGTGCCCGGTTGTCGGGCCATGGTGCCACCGTGCCGGTCGCGGCCGGGGACACCCCCCGCCGCGACCTTCACCGTGTCGTGACCGCTGCTCAGTCGCGCGTGCGCGCGAGCAGCGCCTGGACGAAGACGCGCTCGATGTCGTCGGGGGTCTCGGCGATGTAGCTGGTGCCGCCGGTCTCGTCGGCGATCTTCTGCAGGGCCGTCGGGTCGGCCTCGCCCATGCCGATCGTCACGACGCGCACGGGGCGCTTCGGGTCGTAGCTCTCGTCGAGCTTCTTGAGCAGCTGGTTGAGCGCGAGCCCGCCGTTGGGGTCGTCATTCTCCCCGTCGGTGAAGACGACGATCGAGTTGACGTAGTCGGGGTCGTAGTCCTTGACCATCTGCTGGTGGGCGGCCCAGATCGAGTCGTAGAGCGCGGTGTCGCCCTCGATGAGCTTGTCCGAGCCGTTGATGAGCCGGAGCAGCCGGTCGCGGTGGCTGCCCGTGCCGACGGCGGCGTCCAGTCGCTTGACCGGGGCGATCTCCTCGTAGTCCTTGCCCTTGGCCCGATCGCTGCTGAAGGCCCATGCGCCGACCTGGCTGCCCGCGGGGAGCATCTCGGCGCCCTGGAGCAGCGCTCCCTTCGTCACGTCCCAGCGCGTCTGGCCAGGCGTCGGGCTGTCCCATTTCATCGAGCCGGAGGCGTCGATGAGGGCGAGCATCCGCATGTCCGTGCGCATGACGTCCCACTGCTCGACGGCGGCGATCCGCTCGTTGCGGTCGAGTGGCGAGAGCGCGGTGAGCTTCGCCGGGGCCTTGCCGTCGATCTTCGGCCCGCCGCCACCCTTGGAGTCGCGGAAGCCGGCGTCGGTGAGAGCCTGGCGCACCTCGAGCGAACCGAGCTCCTTGCGGGCGCTCTCGGCGGCCTTGAGGTCGTCGCCGGCGAGGGTCGGATTGGTGATCCACGGGTAGTCGAGCGTCAGCGTGCCCTTGTCCGGCATCACGGCGCGAAGGGGGGTGGCGTCGCCGTTGTCCGTGTTCCACGCGGCGATCTGCTGCTCCGAGGCCGGGAAGGGCTGGCTCTTCGCCGGGTCGTTGGCGTAGCCGTCGAAGAGCTGGGGGAGCGAGCTCGCGGCGAAGCGCGACATGAAGATCAGCCGCTTGCCGGTGTCGAGGCCGATCTTGCCCGGCTGGCCGATGCGGCTGGCGTGGTACGCAAGGCGGCTGGCGGTGTCGGAGTCGGGGTTGGCCATCCGCAGCCCGCCGTCCTGGTTGACGAGGTTGGCCCAGGAGCTGAAGCTGCTCACCGCGTCCTTCTGCTCCCGGCTCGACGCGAGGACGACGGGGGAGGAGGCGATCGAGCTGCCCTCGAGCCACTGACCGGTCGTCTTCGTCGGGTCGACCGCGTCGATCCAGGTCGAGCTGTCGGGGACCCAGATGTCCGGGCCGTTGCCGTCGTTGATGTTCTTCGCCGCGTCGGCGGCGGAGGTCGACGAGATGTCGAAGTTGGCGCAGGAGTCGCTCTTGCGCACCTTGGCCAGGGCGTCCTCGAGCGCATCGGCGATCTCGGGGGTGGCCGCCACGGTCAGCGGGTCGCCCTCGCAGGCGGTGTCGTCACCGCCGCCACCGAGGGCGCCCAGGCGCCGCCGCCGCAGAGGGCGAGGACGAGCAGGATCGCGACCGGAACCAGCCAGCGACGCGTGCTCGACTCCTGCTCACGTCGCGACCGGCGCGAAGGTGCGGGGCCTGCGGCAGCCGCGGCCGCCCCCTTCGACCTCGCCGCGGAGCCGGTCCGCTCGCTCGCGGAGGCCGCGCGCGAGGTCTCCTGCTCGTCGTCGTCCCACAGGTCGTGTCGTCGTCCCGGGCGTCCGTCGCTCATCCGTGCTGTCCTCCATCGCCGATACTCCGTCGCTACCGGCCGGTCAAGTATGGACCACGGGTGACCTCGGGTGGCCCGGCGCGGACCGTCACGTGCCCACGATCACGTCGGGCTGCCATGCTGGGGCCATGACCAACTTCCTGATCCGGACCGGTGTCAACGCCGTGGCGCTGTGGGTCTGCGCGTGGCTCATCGACGGCATCCACCTCGCCGACGGCAGCGCGACCTTCGCCTCGAAGTTCGCCACGATCGTCCTCGTCGCCCTGATCTTCGGTGTCGTCAACGCGATCGTGAAGCCGATCGCCAAGGTCCTCGCCTTCCCCGCGATCGTCCTGACGCTGGGCCTGTTCACCTTCGTCGTCAACGCCTTCCTCCTGCAGCTGACCGAGTGGATCGCCTCGCCGCTGGGCCTCGACTTCGAGATCACGAAGTTCTGGTGGGACGCGGTCATCGGCGCCCTCGTCATCACCATCGTCTCGATGATCCTCAACTGGGTGCTGCCGGAGAAGGAGGACCTCGACCGCTGACCCAGAGCCTCTGCAGCCCAGCCCTGCGCCCCGGAACTCTGCAAGACCCTAGGGTCCTGCAGAGTTCCGGCCTCTCAACCCTGCAAGACCCTAGGGTCCTGCAGGGTTGTGGCGTCCCGTGGAGAGGCGGGCCACTAGGGTGCCGGGCATGACGTCACCCCGGCTGCGCTCCGCCCTCGACCAGGTCCCCGCCTACGTGGCCGGCAAGCCGCCCGCCCCGCGTGACGGAGTGACGGTCTACAAGGTCTCTTCCAACGAGAATCCGTACCCTCCCCTCCCTTCGGTCGTCGACGTCATCACGCAGGCCGCCGCCGGGGTCAACCGCTACCCCGACATGGGGGTCACGGCCCTCACCGACGCCCTCGCCGCGCACCTCGACGTGCCGCGCGAGCAGATCGCGACCGGTACCGGGTCGGTGGGCGTGCTCGCGCAGATCATCCAGTCGACGTGCGACCCGGGTGACGAGGTCGTCTACGCGTGGCGCTCCTTCGAGGCCTACCCGATCGTCGTCGCCATCGCCGGCGCCGTGTCGGTCCAGGTGCCGCTGACCGCCGACCAGCGCCACGACCTCGACGCGATGGCCGCCGCGATCACCGACCGCACCCGCGTCGTGCTCGTGTGCACCCCCAACAACCCGACCGGTCCGTCGGTGACCCACGCGGAGCTCGAAGCCTTCATCGCCAAGGTGCCGCGTGACGTCCTCGTCGTCGTCGACGAGGCCTACCTCGAGTTCGTGGAGGGCGAAGGGGAGGTCGACGGGCTCTCCCTGCGTCGCGAGCACGGCAACGTCATGCTCCTGCGCACCTTTTCCAAGGCCTACGGCCTCGCCGGGCTGCGCGTCGGCTACGCCGTCGCGCCGGAGCCGGTGGCCGAGGCGCTGCGCAAGACCGCGACCCCCTTCGGCGTCAACCTGCTCGCCCAGGCCGCGGCGGTCGCCTCGCTCGAGGCGAAGGACGAGCTCGACGTGCGGGTCAAGGAGATCGTCGCCGAGCGCGAGCGCGTGCTCGCCGCCCTCGCCGAGGCCGGCTGGCAGATGACCCCGAGCCAGGCCAACTTCGTGTGGTTCCCGCTCGGCGAGCGCACGGCCGACTTCGTCGCCGCCTGCACGGAGGCCGGCCTGTCCGTGCGCCCCTACGGCACCGACGGCGTGCGGGTGACCATCGGCGAGCCCGAGGCCAACGACCGCCTGATCGCGGTGGCCCGGGCCTTCGGCCCGGCCTGACCTGCCACCTACCCCTGGCCCGCACTTCGCAAGACCCTAGGGTCCTGCGCAGTTGACGGCCCTAGAACCCTGCAAAACCCTAGGGTCTTGCAGGGTTCTGTCATGCCGGGTCGTCGTCAGCGGTGGACCGGCGGCGAAGGGGAGATCAGCGCGCGTCGGCGATGGCGACAGCATCGGCGATCCGTCGCAGAAGCGTCGAAGGATCGTCCAGGTCGGCCCAGCCCAGTCGCACGAAGACCCACCCTTCGGCCTCAAGTGCTGCCTGCCGAGCCAGCTGGTCCTCCATCACCTCGGGACCGGTGTACTTGGCCTCGCCGTCGAACTCGATGGCGACCTTGTACTCACGCAGCGCGAAGTCGAGCCGAAAGTTGCGGCCGCGCGCGCTCACCCACAGCTGTGGCTCGAAGTCCCACGGCCCTTCGCGCAGGATCATCGCGGTCAAGGTCTCGCCGGGTGACTCGTGCTTGCCCTCGACGATTTCGAGGGCGGTGCGGGCCCGGGCAATCCCACGGAAGCCGTGTCGAGCCGCCAGTGCCTGTTGGATCTGCTCGGAGGTGCACACCTCGTGGCGGACCGCGTGGTCGGCGGCGACGAGGGCCGCGGACGTGGCCCCGGACAGCGCCGTCCCGACGATCGCGCTCGCGGGGTCGACGACGGGGACGCTCGTGCCCACGAGCGGCACGTGGACGGCCAGTCGCTGCGCCCCCTTCGTCGCGTGCTCGCTGACGCGCACACCCTGCCGGGTTCGGCCGTGGCCGACCCCTTCGGTGGCGATCTCGACGGTGGACAGGTCACACCTGGCGAGCGGCAGCCCGTGGACCAGGGCGGCGGACATGCCGGACGCCACCGCGCTGCCGCCGAGGAGGCGCAGGTTGGCGACCGTCCTGAGGACGTGGAGCTCTTCCTCCGAGGCGTCGACGAGGCAGGAGTACCACCCGCGGGCGACCCGCAAGACGAGCTGGCGCCGGGCCAAGATCGCCAGGTCGTGCCCGGACAGGCGCGCTTCGCGCGCTTCTCTGCTGGTGAAGAGCGGCAGGTCACGCAGGGCGGAGATGTCTCGGTGGCGAGCAGGAGGTCCGGGCATGCCCCCACCGTGGCCGAGCGGCGGCACCCGGCGCCGCCGTTATCCACAGGCCAGGCATCAACCCTGCACAACCCTAGGGTCCTGCAGAGTTGGAGTGGCTCAACCCTGCAAGACCCTAGGGTTTTGCGGAGTTGGGATGGGCTGGTTCCGGGGGGCGGTGACGAGGGCGGCGCAGTGGGTCGGAGCCGGTTTGGGCGTCCACCTGCTGAGACGCTAGGTTGGCCCCAGCCAGTGAACTGTGGTTCGGGTCACAAGCCCACCGCAGCCGTTCGGGGCGTCGCAGCCGACGCCCTCGGGGCCGCGGCCGGGTGACCCCCGGGCCGGGCCGAAGGGAGCACATCGTGAGCGACAACGACGTCGCCGGCCAGGCCGGCACCCGAGGACACGTGGCAGGGGCCTTCGAGCCCTCGCCGGAGATGGGGCCGAAGCCGCCATCGCAGATCAGCGGGCACTTCTCCGACGACAACCCCGAGATGGTGCAGTTCGTCGACGCCGAGGGCACCCGCCTCGAGACCAATGCGACCAACGCGCCCTACGCCCAGATCGTCGAGGACATGACGAGCGAGGACGCGCGCACGATCTACCGCGACCTCGTCCTCGTCCGCCGCATCGACGCCGAGGGCTTCGCCCTCCAACGCCAGGGCGAGCTCGGCCTGTGGCCGAGCCTCTTCGGCCAGGAGGCCGCGCAGGTCGGCGCCGGCCGCGCGCTGCGCCCCCACGACTACGCCTTCCCGGGCTACCGCGAGCACGGTGTCGCGTGGTGCCGGGGTGTCGACCCGGTGAGCCTCTTCGGGATGTTCCGCGGGGTCAACCACGGCGGGTGGGACTCCAACGAGAACAACTTCCACCTCTACACGATCGTCATCGGCAACCAGATGCTCCACGCGGTCGGCTACGCCATGGGCATCACGGCCGACGGTGCGATGGGCACCGGCGACCCCGAGCGCGACAGCGCGGTCATGGCCTTCACCGGCGACGGCGGCACCAGCCAGGGCGACTTCAACGAGGCCCTCGTCTTCGCCGCGGTGACCAATGCCCCGGTCGTCTTCTTCGTCCAGAACAACCAGTGGGCGATCTCCGAGCCCAACGACAAGCAGTTCATCATCCCGCCCTACCAGCGTGCCCGCGGCTTCGGCTTCCCCGGCGTGCTCGTCGACGGCAACGACCCGCTTGCGACCTATGCCGTCGCCAAGGGCGCGCTCGACAAGGCGCGCAGCGGCCAGGGCCCGACGCTCATCGAGGCCTACACCTACCGGATGGGCGCGCACACGACCTCCGACGACCCGACGAAGTACCGCAGCGACGCCGAGGTCGAGATCTGGAAGCACAAGGACCCGATCAAGCGCATGCGCGGCTTCATGACCGAGCGCGGTCACGCCGACCAGGCCTTCTTCGACGCCGTCGACGTCGAGGCCGGTGAGGTCGCCGAGCGCATCCGCAAGGCCTGCCAGGAGATGCCCGACCCGGAGCTGCCGACGATGTTCGACCACCAGTACACCGAGCCCCACCCCGTCGTCGACGCCGAGCGCGAGGAGTTCCTCGCCTACCACGCCGGCTTCGCCGAGGAAGGAGACGCCCGATGAGCGGCCAGCGCCTCTCTCTCGCCAAGGGCCTCAACGCCGGCCTGCGCAAGGCCATGGACAAGGACCCCAAGGTCGTCCTCATGGGTGAGGACGTCGGCAAGTCGGCGGCGTCTTCCGCATCACCGAGGGCCTGCAGAAGGACTTCGGCGAGCACCGTGTCCTCGACACCCCGCTCGCGGAGTCGGGCATCGTCGGCACCGCCGTCGGCCTGGCCCTGCGCGGCTACCGGCCCGTCGTCGAGATCCAGTTCGACGGCTTCGTCTACCCGGCCTTCGACCAGATCGTCAGCCAGGTCGCCAAGATGCACGCCCGATCCCTCGGTCACCTCAAGGTGCCGATGGTCATCCGCATCCCCTGCGGTGGTGGCATCGGTGCCGTCGAGCACCACAGCGAGTCCAACGAGGCCTACTTCGCGCACACCGCCGGCCTGCGGGTCGTCTCGTGCAGCAATGCGGCCGACGCCTACTGGATGATCCAGCAGGCGATCGAGACCGACGACCCGGTGATCTTCTTCGAGCCCAAGCGTCGCTACCACGAGCGCGGCGAGACCGAGATCGACGAAGGGGCGCCCCTGACCTCGGTCTCTACGACGCCCGCGTGGTCCGGGAGGGTCGTGACGCGACCCTCCTGTGCTACGGCCCGATGGTCAAGACCTGCCTGCAGGCGGCCGAGGCCGCGCGCGAGGAGGGCCGCGACCTCGAGGTCGTCGACCTGCGCTCGCTCAGCCCGCTCGACCTGCCGACGATCACCGACTCGGTGAAGAAGACCGGTCGCGCCGTCATCGTCCACGAGGCGCAGACCTTCGCCGGGCTCGGCGCGGAGATCGCCGCCCGGGTCCAGGAGGAGTGCTTCTACCACCTCGAGGCGCCCGTGCTGCGGGTCGGCGGCTACAACATCCCCTACCCGCCCAGCCGCTTCGAGGAGGAGTTCCTCCCGACCCTCGACCGGGTCCTCGACGCCGTCGACCGCTCGCTCGCGCACTGACAGGAGTCACTGTGGCCGTCAAGAAGTTCAACCTGCCCGACCCCGGCGAGGGCCTCACCGAGGCCGAGGTGACGACCTGGAAGGTCAAGGTCGGCGACACCGTCGCCGTCAACGACATCGTCATCGAGGTCGAGACCGCGAAGTCGCTCGTCGAGCTGCCCATCCCCTTCGCCGGCACCGTCGTCGAGCTGCTCGTCGCCGAAGGCGACACCGTCGACGTCGGCGCCCCCGATCATCACCGTCGAGGTCGCCGGCTCCGACCCGGAGCCGGCCGCCCCGGCCGCTGGCGAGGCCGAGGAGGCCTCCGGGCCCAACCTCGTCGGCTACGGCGCCAAGGCGGCAGCACCCGGTCGGCGTGCC
>NZ_JBNFOF010000078.1:0-12774 GCF_057364645.1 Janibacter sp. CFPM2_SD2 | reverse complement strand
CCGGGGTCGGGGGCTCATCGGGCCGACCCTCTTCGACGGCTACGACGCCTTCACCCCGCAGCCCCGCGGTCGGCTTCGCCGCTGCCCGTCGTGCGCCGCCCGGCCCGCCGACGTCGTCACCTGCTTCTCCGGTGGCCACGCGCCTCCGGCCCCGCGGGCGACTCCCCGGGTACCGACCCCGGTGCACCCCGCCGGGCTCTCGCTCGTCGGGACCGAGGGTGCCGGTGAGGTGCAGACTCCGGTGCGCGGCAAGGCTGCTCGCGACCTGGCGATCGGTGACCGGGTGTGGTGGCGGCATGCCAAGGCCGGCGAGCTCGCCGAGCGCTTCGCCGAGTACGTCGTCATCAGCGGAGGAGAGGTGGTCGACGTCGTGCCGACCTACCGCGGCGAAGGGAAGTGCTTCGGATGAGGTCTCGCCGACGGCACACGTGGTCCAACTGGGCCGGCAATGTCACGGACAGCGCCGAGGCGGTGGCCCCGCGCACCCCGGAGGAGGTCGCCGAGGCAGTCCGCTCCGCGGCGGGCGAAGGGTGGCGCATCCGCCCCGTCGGCAGCGGCCACTCCTTCACGGCCATCGCGCAGGCCGACGAGCTGCGGCTCGACCTGCACCACCTGTCGGGCATCGTCTCGGCCGACCGGCACACCGGGCGGGTCCGGGTGCTGGCGGGGACCCCCCTTCGCATCCTCAACCAGGCCCTCGACTGGCTCGGGCTGGCCATGCCCAACCTCGGCGACATCGACGCCCAGACCCTCGCCGGTGCGACGTCGACCGGCACCCACGGGACCGGCGCCGGGCTGCCGGGGCTCGCCGCGGGCATCGTCGGGCTGCAGCTCGTCACGCCCGACGGGCAGGAGCGGTGGGTCGACGAGAGCGACCCGGAGCTCTTCGGGGCGGCGCGGGTCGGGCTCGGCGCGCTCGGCGTCGTCACCGAGATCGAGCTCGCCTGCCTGCCCGCCTACCGGCTGCGCGCCGTGGAGTCGCCCGACGAGCTCGACGTCGTGCTGCCGCGCATCCAGGAACACTTCGACGCCCA
The DNA here is from genome assembly GCF_057364645.1 of Janibacter sp. CFPM2_SD2. Classification (NCBI taxonomy): domain Bacteria; kingdom Bacillati; phylum Actinomycetota; class Actinomycetes; order Micrococcales; family Intrasporangiaceae; genus Janibacter; species Janibacter sp. CFPM2_SD2. The sequence goes on along the minus strand of NZ_JBNFOF010000078.1, from coordinate 11,740 downwards.
CCGGCACTTCGAGATGTACTGGTTCCCCGGCACGGGGCGGGTGCAGACCAAGGCCAACGACCTCGTGCCCGACGAGGTCGACGAGCCGCTGCCCGAGTGGCGCCGGCGGCTCGACGACGAGCTGCTCTCCAACACGGTCTTCGGCGCCGTCAACCGCGTCCTCGCCCACGCGCCGCGAGCGGTGCTGCCCTTCAACGCCGTTGCCGCCCGGGCGCTGTCGCAGCGCTCCTACACCGCGCCCTCGCACGAGGTCTTCGTCACGCCGCGGACCGTCCGCTTCGTCGAGTCGGAGTACGCCGTCCCGCGCGAGGCGGTCGCCGACGTGCTCACCGACCTGCGGGCGTGGGTCGAGCGTCGGCGCGAGCCGATCAGCTTCCCCGTCGAGGTGCGGGTCGCCGCGCCCGACGACATCTGGCTCTCGACGGGCCACGAGCGGGCCAACGCCTACGTCGCGGTGCACCAGCACGTGCGGGGCGCCGACCCGACGGCCTACTTCGCGGCCTTCGAGGAGATCGTCGCGGCCCACGCGGGCGCCCGCACTGGGGCAAGCTGCACACCCTCGACGCGGAGCGGCTGGCCGCGCTCTACCCGCGGCACGGCGACTTCGTCGCCCTGCGCGACCGGCTCGACCCAGACCGGATCCTCGCCAACGACTACCTGACGAGGGTCCTCGGCGACTGAGGGCTACTCGACGGTCCAGGTGTCCTTGCCGTGGAGCAGCGCCTGCAGGTCGTCGTCGGTGGCCGGGCCGCCGGCGAGGTCGACCGCGGACTCGACCTGCGCGCGGGTCTGGTCGTCGTAGGTCGGACGGTCGACGGCGCGGAAGATGCCCATCGGCACGTGCGTCATCGACTCGGAGTCCAGCCGGCTGATCGAGAAGGCCTGGCTCGGGTCGGACAGGGTGACGTCGTGGACGACGACCTGGTCGGCCAGCCCCTGCTCGGAGACCTCGGCCTCCGGCACGAAGCGGACGGACCCCCCTTCGCCACGGACCAGCAGCTCGCGCTCGCCCTCGTCACCGATGGCGACCGGCTCGCCGTCGCGCAGGTGCACCAGACGCGCCTTCTGCTGCTCGACGTCCTTGATCAGCTCGAAGGCGCCGTCGTTGAAGATCGGGCAGTTCTGGTAGATCTCGACGATGGACGTCCCGCGGTGTGCCGCAGCGGCCTTGAGCACCTCGGTGAGGTGCTTGCGGTCGGAGTCCATCGTCCGCGCGACGAAGGTGCCCTCGGCACCGAGCGCCAGCGAGATGGGGTTGAAGGGGGCGTCGACCGAGCCCATGGGGGACGACTTGGTCACCAGGCCCGGCTGCGAGGTCGGGCTGTACTGGCCCTTGGTCAGGCCGTAGATGCGGTTGTTGAAGAGCAGGATCGTCATGTTGACGTTGCGCCGCATCGCGTGGATCAGGTGGTTGCCACCGATCGACAGGGCGTCGCCGTCACCGGTGACGACCCACACCGACAGGTCGGGGCGGCTCGTCGCCAGCCCGGTCGCGATCGCCGGGCGCGCCCGTGGATCGAGTGCATCCCGTAGGTGTCGAGGTAGTAGGGGAACCGCGAGGAGCAGCCGATGCCGGAGACGAAGGTGATGTTCTCCTTGCGCAGGCCGAGCTCGGGCAGGAAGCCCTGGACGGCCGCGAGGATCGCGTAGTCACCGCAGCCGGGGCACCAGCGCACCTCCTGGTCGGAGGCGAAGTCCTTGCGGGTCTGCTTCTCGCCCTCGGGGAGGGTCGGGACGCCGGCCGTGCCGGACGCCACCGTGGGGATGCCGAGATCGATGCTCATGCCGTGACCTCCTGGAGGGCAGCGTCGATGACCTCGGCCAGGTCGGCGACCTTGAAGGGCAGACCGCGGACCGAGGTGTGGGACCGGACGTCGACGAGGTACTTCGCGCGCAGCAGCATCGCCAGCTGACCGAGGTTCATCTCGGGCACGATGACGCGCTCGTAGCGCTGGAGGACCTCGCCGGTGTTGGCCGGGAAGGGGTTGAGGTGGCGCAGGTGCGCGTGGGCGACGCTCTTGCCGGCCGCGCGCAGGCGGCGGACCGCCGCGAGGTTGGGCCCGTAGGTCGAGCCCCAGCCGAGGACGAGGACCTTGGCGTCACCGCTCGGGTCGTCGACCTCGAGGTCACCGATGGAGTCGGCGATCTTGTCCACCTTGGCCTGGCGGGTGCGGACCATGAGGTCGTGGTTGTCGGGGTCGTAGGAGATGTTGCCGGTGACCGCGTCCTTCTCGATCCCGCCGATGCGGTGCTCGAGGCCGGGGGTGCCGGGCACCGCCCACGGCCGGGCGAGGGTCTCCTCGTCGCGGACGTAGGGGTGGAAGGTCGGGTTGCCCTTGGCGTCGGTGGCATTGGGCTCGCTGGCCAGCTCGACGGGGAAGGACGGCAGGTCGGCGACCTGCGGGACCTGCCACGGCTCGGAGCCGTTGGCCAGGTAGCCGTCGGAGAGCAGGAAGACCGGGGTGCGGTAGGTCGTCGCGATGCGCACCGCCTCCAGCGCCGCGTCGAAGCAGTCGGCCGAGGTCTGCGGCGCGACGATCGGCACCGGCGACTCGCCGTTGCGACCGAACATCGCCTGCAGCAGGTCGGACTGCTCGGTCTTCGTCGCAGACCCGTCGAGGGTCCGCCGCGCTGCACGTCGACGATGACGAGGGGCAGCTCGAGGCTCACCGCGAGGCCGATCGTCTCGGACTTCAGGGCGACGCCCGGGCCGGAGGTCGTCGTCACGCCGACCGCACCGCCGAAGGAGGCACCGAGCGCGACGCCGATGCCGGCGATCTCGTCCTCGGCCTGCACGGTCGTCACGCCGTGGCGCTTGAGACCGGAGAGGCTGTGCAGGATGTCGCTCGCCGGGGTGATCGGGTAGGAGCCGAGCACGAGCGGGCGGCCCGCGCGGTGGGCACCGGCGACGAGGCCGAGAGAGAGCGCGGTGTTGCCGGTGATGTTGCGGTAGGTGCCGGGCGGCGTCGGCGCCGCGGCGACGGTGAAGGGGACGGCGAAGTCCTCGGTCGTCTCGCCGTAGTTCCACCCGGCGCGCAGCGCGGCGAGGTTGGCGGCGAGGATGTCGGGCTTGGCGCCGAACTTCGAGGCGAGGAAGTCCTCGGTGGCCGTCGTCGGACGCGAGTACATCCACGACAGCAGGCCGAGGGCGAACATGTTCTTCGCCCGCTCCTTCTCCTTGCGGGTCAGGGTGTCGAAGTCCGCGAGCGCCTCGACGGTGATCGAGGTCAGCGGCACGGCGTGCACGTGCCACGACTCGAGGCTGTCGTCCTCGACCGGGCTGGTCGTCCAGCCGACCTTCTTGAGGTTGCGCGTCGTGAACTCGTCGGTGTTGACGATGATCGTCGCGCCGCGCGGCACGTCACCGAGGTTGGCCTTGAGCGCCGCGGGGTTCATCGCGACGAGCACGTCGGGGGCGTCGCCGGGGGTGAGGATGTCCCAGCTGGCGAAGTGCAGCTGGAAGGAGCTGACGCCGGGGATCGTGCCCTGGGGCGCGCGGATCTCGGCGGGGAAGTTGGGCAGGGTCGACAGGTCGTTGCCCAGCGCCGCGCTGTCGGCCGTGAACCGGTCGCCGGTCAGCTGCATGCCGTCGCCGGAGTCGCCGGCGAAGCGGATGATGACGCGGTCCTTGGCCTGGGTCGTCGCAGTACTGCTCATGATGGGTGGTCGTGCCCCTCGCAGGTCGGTCGTGTCGCGGGCGCTCCCCGGACATCTGTCATGGTAGGTCCGCGGCCTCCGGGCCAATCAATCGGTCACGTTATGAGATGGATAACGCGCCGTTATGCAACGAGGGTGGCCTGGGTGGCGTCGGGCAGGCGCAGCCCCAGGACCTCGCCGGTCGCGAGGCCCGTCAACCGGGGCAGGAGCAGCTCGACGACGGTCGAGGGCTGGTGGTGCATCGGCTTGGTCTCGGGGTGCGGGTGGTAGACGAGGCCCTCGACCTGCTCGTCGCCGCGAGTCACCGTGCACCCCACGAAGGAGAAGGTCTCCGGCGGGTGCACCTCGGTCCAGTCGACGTCGACGAAGGTCCACCGCGGCTCCCGCAGCACGAGCCGGTGCGGGGCGAGGTCGACGTTGACCGTCGCCATGACGAAGGGGGACAGGTCCAGTCCGCGGGCCGCGAAGTGCGGCGCCTGCAGCTCGATCGTCCCCGCGGCGAAGGGGGAGCCGCTCGCCCGGCCGGAGGCGACCCCGTGCCCGGCGACGACCACCCCCTTCGCCTGCTGGGTCACTTGACCAGCTGCGGCGTCATCGGCGGGGTCCACCACTCGCCGTTGTTGGCCTTGACCGCACCGAGCACGTGGATGACGGTCGCGACGACGATGACGAGCGGGTAGAGGATGAAGCCGACGAGCAGCAGCATGAGCACGCTCGAGGCGAGCAGCAGGATCGCGGTGATGATCTGCACGTTGAGGCTGTTGGCCGCGTGCGCCCGCACGAAGGGGCCGCGGTCCTTGTAGACGAGGTAGATGACGAGCGACCCGACGAAGCCGAGGGTGCCGGCGCTCAGCGGCAGCAGCACGGCCGGCACGAGGTGGGCGATCATGCCGAGGTTGCGCTCCTCGGTCGGTGACATCGGGGCTGGCGTGTAGCCGGGGGGCGGCGGGGTCTGGCCGGGGAAGCCCTGCTGGGGCGGGAGCTGCGGGTGCTCGCTCATGGGGTGTACCTCCTGTGGTCTCGGCACGACTCTGCCGTGGACGGGCCCGCGGCCAATGCGGCCCGCCGCCGGACCGGTCGGGGGACATCCCCCCTTCGCCTGGTCCAGCGCGGGCCCCGGCACGACGAAGGGGGCGCCCCGGCACCGTGGATCCACGGTGCCGGGACGCCCCCCGTCGGGACGGGTCCGCGGTCAGGCCGCGTCGACGTCCTCGGGCAGCACGGTCGGCGCCGGCTTGCCGGACTTGCCGCGGCTGGTCTTGCCGTTGATGTCCGCCGTCGACTGGGCGAGGGTGATCGTCGCGTGGGCGATCGCATCGCTCATCGTGTCGAGGGCCTCCATGTTGACGTTGGAGATGTCGTCAGCGGGGGTGTGGTAGTTCGGGTCGTAGATGACACCGGCCTCACCGCCGAACTTCTCGACCTCCTCGGGGGTCTTGACCCCGTCGGCGCCGGTGAAGAGACCCGACGCGGGCACGCCCGCGGCGATGAAGGCGGAGTAGTCGCTGCGACCGGAGAACTCGGTGTCGACCCACGCCTGGTTCGTGCCGTCGAAGTAGTCGGTGAAGACCTCTTCGGTGGCGGCGGAGCCGGCCGGGACCTCGACCGGGGCCTCGTAGGTCGACTCGTCGGCGTCGTAGACCCCGATGATGTGGTTGGGCGAGGCGATCATGTCGAAGTTGAGGTAGGTCGCGATGTCGTCCAGAGCGGCCGGGTCATTTTCCTGCAGGTCGGCCACGTAGTGGTCGGAGCCGAGCAGGCCGAGCTCCTCGGCGCCCCACCAGGCGAAGCGCACCTTGTTGTTGAGCTTGTTGACCTTGCCCAGCTGGACCGCGGTCTCGAGGATGCCGGCGCTGCCGGAACCGTTGTCGTTGATGCCGGGGCCGTCGCCGACGCTGTCGAGGTGCGCGCCGAGCATGACGACGTTGTCGTCGCGCCCGCTCGTGGTCTCCGCGATGACGTTGAAGGTCTCGCGCTCCTCCATCGTCTTGGTCAGCACGAGCTTCATCGTCACCGGGCCGGCGGCCATCTTGGCGAGGAGGTTCTGGCCCTCCTCCTGGGTGACGCCGGTGGCCGGCGCGCTGTCGGGCTCGACGCCACCGAGCGTGCCGTTGAGGGTGCCCGGCGCGTTGTTGTAGATGATCACCGCGGAGGCGCCGGCGGCCTTGGCGGCGATCGCCTTCTCCGCGAAGGAGCAGGTGCCGCGGCTGACGAGCGCGATCTTGCCGGCGACGTCGGCGCCGGCGTAGTCACCGGCGGTGCAGCCGATGGCCGTCGTCGGCGCGGCGAGGGTGGCCGTGACCCCGTCGTCGGGCGTCGGCTGGCTGTAGGACATCTCGACGGCGTCGACGGTGCGCGCCTCGGGCGAGATCTCGGTCAGGCTCGAGGAGTGGACCTCCTCGTAGACGAAGGAGAAGGGCTGCCGCTCCGTCGTGTAGCCGGCGTCGCGCAGGGTCTTCTCGACGTAGCGGGCGCTGGCCTCGTAGCCGGAGGTCCCGGCGCCGCGGTTGCCGTCGTTGGCGTCGGCGATCTCCTGGAAGGCCTCGAGGTGCTTGTGGACGTTCTCGACCGTGACGGCCTTCGTCATCTTCTTGCTGTTGTTGGGGTTGCTTGCCTGGGCCGGACTGCTGGCGAGGGTGGTGAGTGCCAGGGCCGCGGTCGCGGCGGCCGCGGTAGCGGCAGCGGTACGTGATCGCACGATGGTTTCCTCCGGTAGGCCGGCGGGCGCCGTTTGCCCGCCGGTGTGACGCAGACCATAGGGGTGGCGTCGGCGCTGCGGGGGATTACGGGGTCCCCTCGTCGGCGGGTGGGCGTGGATAGGGTGCGGGGGTGGATGGATACCTCGTCGTCGCCGGCACCCTCGTCGTGGGTGTGCTGCTCGTCGTCGCGGCCTACACCGCGCGGCGGCTCATCGCGCCGGCCGCGCCCACCCGCGCCAAGCTGACGACCTACGAGTCGGGCGTCGACCCCGTCGGGCAGGACTGGGCGCAGACCCAGGTGCGCTACCTCGCCTACGCCTTCCTCTACGTCGTCTTCGCCGTCGACGCCGTCTACCTCTTCCCGTGGGCGCTCGTGCTGCGCAGCGACCTCGGCCCGGTGAGCCTCGTCGAGGTCGCGATCTTCATCGGCGTCGTGCTCATCGGCCTCCTCCACGCCGTGCGCCGCGGCCTGCTGCGGTGGACGTGAGGTGATCTCGTGACGACCGACCTGCCGATGCCGCGCGTGGGCCCCGTCGGGGCCCATGCCCCCAAGCCGATGAAGGTCGTGCTCAGCTGGGGCCGGCGCTACTCCCTCTGGGTCTTCAACTTCGGTCTGGCCTGCTGCGCCATCGAGTTCATCGCCGCGTCGATGGCCCGGCACGACTTCATCCGGCTCGGGGTCATCCCCTTCGCCCCGGGCCCGCGGCAGGCGGACCTCATGGTCGTCTCCGGCACGGTGACGGACAAGATGGCGCCGGCGATCCGTCGCCTGCACGACCAGATGCCTGAGCCCAAGTACGTCATCTCCTTCGGCGCCTGCTCCAACTCCGGTGGCCCCTACTGGGACTCCTACTCCGTGACGAAGGGGGTCGACCAGCTCGTCCCCGTCGACGTCTACGTGCCCGGCTGCCCGCCGCGCCCGGAGGCGCTCCTGCACGGGATCCTCACCCTCCAGGACAAGATCGCCGCGGAGTCGCTGACGACCGCCGGGATGCGGGCGCGCTATGCCGGGCACCGGTCCGCCGGTGCCGGTGAGGTGCGCCGCGGCCTGCTGCGACGACCGACGAAGGGGGCGTGACGTGCCCCAGGAGGACCTCACCGTCAGCCCGCTGGAGTGGTTGCGCGCCGTGCGCGACGCCGTGGACCGCGGCTACACCTTCTTCGACTGGCTGAGCGCCGTCGACGAGACCGACCGCGAGGAGCACCCCGGTCTCGACATCGTCTGCCACCTCGTCGACCCGCGCCCGACGCCCGAGCGCGACCAGCGCACTGCGCTCCTGCGCACCCGGGTCCCGCTCGGCGACAGCCTGCACAGCATCACCGGCATCTTCGCCGGGGCGGCGTGGCACGAGCGCGAGACGCACGAGATGTTCGGCCAGGACTTCACCGGCTTCGTCGACGGCACCGGCCTCGGGCTGCGGCCGCTGCTCCTACCCGACGGCTTCGAGGGCACGCCGCTGCGCAAGTCCTTCGTCCTCGCCTCGCGGGCGACCCGCCCCTGGCCCGGCGGCAAGGAGCCGGGGGAGGGGCACTCGAGCAAGTCGCCGAGCCGCCGCCGCGTCACCGCGCCCGGTGTGCCCGGCCCGCAGTGGGGGCAGGGATGAGCCTGCTCGAGATCACCCTGCGCTCGCTCGCCTCCCTCGCCGCGGTGCTCGTGCTCCCGCTCGTCGCCGGCCAGACGGAGCACAAGGTCATGGCGCACATGCAGGGCCGGCTCGGCCCGATGTACGCCGGCGGGTTCCACGGCTGGGCCCAGCTCGTCGCCGACGGGGTGAAGTTCGTCCAGAAGGAGGACATCACGCCGGCCGCCGCCGACCGCGGCGTCTTCCGCCTCGCGCCGGCCGTGGCGCTCGTGCCCTATGTCATCGCCATGGCCCTGCTGCCGATCCACCCCGGGGTCGCCGCCGCTCAGGTGCCGGGCAGCGTCCTCCTCGTGCTCGCCGTGACCGGGGTCGGGGTGCTCGGCACCCTCATGGCCGGCTGGGCCAGCGCCAACAAGTACGCCCTCGTGGGCGGGATGCGCTCTGCCGCACAGCTGCTCGCCTACGAGCTGCCGCTCGTCCTGGCCGTCGCCTCGGTGGCCATGGCGGCGGGCACGCTCTCGCTCGCCGGCGTCGTCGAGGCCTGGTCCCCGTGGTGGCTGCTGTGGCAGCTGCCCGGCGCGATCGTCTTCCTCGTGGCCGCGACCGCGGAGCTGCAGCGACCCCCCTTCGACGCACCCATCGCCGACAGCGAGGTCGTCATGGGCCCGTGGACGGAGTACACCGGGCTGCGCTTCGCCTTCTTCATGCTCGCCGAGTACGCCGGCATGGTCGTCATGGGGCTGCTCTTCGGGATCCTGTGGCTCGGCGGCTGGCAGGGCCCCTTCGCCGACCACCTCGGCTGGCTGTGGACCCTGCTCAAGGGCGGCCTCGTCGTCCTGCTCATCATCTGGATGCGGGTGTCGTGGCCGCGGCTGCGCGAGGACCAGCTGCAGCGGCTCGCGTGGACCGTCCTCGTCCCGCTGGCCCTGGCCCAGCTCGCCCTGACCGCCGTGGGAGTGGTGATGACCGCATGAGCACCGACCGCAGCTTCGTCCCCGGGCTCGTCAAGGGCATGGCGACGACCGCCCGCCAGATGATGCGGCCGCCCCACACGGCCGAGTACCCCGACGTCGCGCCGGAGCTGCCGGCCCGCTCCCGGGGCGTCATCGCCCTCGTCGAGAGCAACTGCACCTCGTGCATGCTCTGCGCCCGGGAGTGCCCCGACTGGTGCATCCACATCGACTCGCACAAGGAGGAGGTCCCTCCGGCGAGCGAAGGGGGCGCGCCCGCCAGCGCAATGTCCTCGACCGCTTCGACATCGATTTTTCGCTGTGCATGTACTGCGGCATCTGCATCGAGGTCTGCCCCTTCGACGCGCTCTTCTGGAGCCCGCAGTTCGAGTACGCCGAGACCGACATCCGCGACCTGCTCCACGACAAGGAGCGCCTCGGCCAGTGGGCCGCCGACGTCCCGGCCCCGCCGGAGCTCGACCCCGCCGCCGCCGAGGCCCCCGAGGTGAGCGCCGCCAACAAGCCGGCGCGCAAGGGGCGCCGATGACGGGCCTCGACCTCGCCTTCGCCGCGACCGGTCTCATCACGGCGGCGGCGCGGCCCTGGCCGTGACGACCCGTCAGGTGGTCCACGCCGCGCTGTGGCTCGTCGTCGCCCTCCTCGGGCTCGCCGGCTGCTACCTCTCCTCGCGCGAGCTCGTCGCCCTCGTCCAGGTGCTCGTCTACGTCGGCGCCGTCGTCGTGCTCGTCATCGTCGCGCTCATGCTCACCCGGGCCCCGATCGGGCCGCGCACCGAGCACTCGACGAGCCGTGCCCACCGGCTGCTCGCCGCGCTCGTCGGGCTGCCGGCACCGGCGGCCTGCCTCGCCGCGGTGCTGCTGCCGATCGCGGTGCCCACGCAGGTCCGCCCCGGCGGCACCGACGAGCTCGCCCGGCAGATCTTCTCGACCTGGGTGTGGCCCTTCGAGCTGCTCTCGCTGCTGCTGCTCGCGGCGCTCGTCGGGGCCTTCGCCGTCGCCGGACTGACGACCGACCGGGAGCGCCGATGATCCACAGCGCCGGTCCCTACCTGCTCGCGAGCGTCCTCGTCGCGCTCGGTGTCTACGGCATCCTCGCCCGGCGCCATGCCGTGCTCGTCCTCGTCGGCGCCGAGCTCGTCCTCGCCGGTGGTGGGTTGCTGCTCGTCACCGCCGGGGCCCTCGGCAACGACGCGACCTGGTCGGGCCAGGTCCTCACCCTCTTCGTCATCACCATCGCCGCCGCCGAGGTCGTCATCGCCCTCGCCGTCATCGTCGCCGCCTACCGCCGGCGCGGCCACATCGACCTCGCGCAGGACGCCGAGTGATGGCCTGGTCCCTCGTCGTGCTGCCCCTGGCCGCAGCGGTGCTCACCTTCCTCGTCGGACGCAGCGGGCCGCTGTCCGCCCTCACCGGCGTCGCCGGCGGCGTGGGCACGCTCGTGCTGTCCGTCATCGCGCTCGCCGGCGCACCCGCGGGGGTGCGGGGCGCCCCCTTCGCCGAGGAGCACGCCACCGGACCGGGCCTCGTCATGGGCGGCACCGACCTCCCGCTGGGTCTGGGCCTGTCGGCGACGAGCGCCTTCCTCGTCCTCGTCGTCGCCCTCGTCACCGCGCTCGTGCAGGCCTATGCCGCGTGGTACCTCGCCGACGACGACCGGCGCGGCGCCTTTCACGCGACCGTCGCCCTCTTCAGCGCCGCGATGGTGCTCGTCGTCCTCTCCGCCGACCTGCTCCTCACGGTCGTCGGCTGGGAGGTGATGGGCTGGTGCTCCTACCTGCTCATCGGCCACTGGTCGCGTCGCGAGCGGCCGCGGCGGGCCGCCCACGCGGCCTTCATGGTCACGCGGGTCGCCGACATCGGGCTGCTGCTCGGCACCGCCGTGCTCGTCGCGGGCGCCGGCACGACCGCCCGCGCCGACGTCATCGACCACTGGACCTCCGCCGCGGCCGACCCGACCGCCCGCTCGATCGCCCTCGTCCTCGTCGTCGTCGGGGTGCTCGGCAAGTCCGCGCAGATCCCCTTCCACCACTGGCTGCTCGACGCCATGGAGGGCCCCACCCCCGCCTCCGCACTCATCCACGCGGCGACGATGGTCGCCGCCGGCACCGTCGTGCTGACCCAGCTGCTCCCGCTGCTGCTGCGCTCCGACCCGGCCCGGGCGCTCCTCGGCCTCTCGGTCGCCGCGACGATGCTGCTCGCCGCCCTGTGCGCGCTCGTCGAGCCCGACCTCAAGCGGCTGCTCGCGTGGTCGACGATCAGCCAGGTGGGCGTCATGCTGGCGCCGCTCGCGGCCGCCGGCAGCGGCCCGACGGCCGGCGCCGCCCTCGGGCACCTCTACGGCCACGCGATCTTCAAGGCGCTGCTCTTCCTCACCGTCGGCTGGCTCGCCACGACGCGTGGCTCGACCGCGCGCGTGCCCTCGTCGGCAGCGGGCGGCCCACCCCGTCGGGCTCGCCGCCTGGGCGGCCGGGCTCGTCTCCCTCGCGGGCATCCCGCTCGTCCTCGGTGGCCTGACCAAGGAGCACGTCATCGCCGCCGTCGGGAGCGACGTCGGCAGCCGCGGCCCGGTCGCCGCGATCGTGCTCGTCGCCTGCTCGCGACGACGGTCGTCACCGCGGCCTACGCCACCCCGCGCCCTGCTCGTCGTCGCCCTCGGCGACGAGGGCCGGGTGCGCGACCGGGCGGTCATGCCGACCGCGGTGGCCGGGATCCTGCTCGTGCTCACCGCCGCCAGCATCCTCGGTGGCTTGGCCCTCGGGCCCCGGCTGCCCGACGCGGGCAGTCCCGCTCGCGCTGCTCGCCGTCGTCCTCGTGCTCGTCGTGCCGCACGC
>NZ_JBNFOF010000077.1:0-12942 GCF_057364645.1 Janibacter sp. CFPM2_SD2 | reverse complement strand
GGCGCGCGACCGGTCGAGGAGGCTGCGGCTGCGGCGCCCGGCAGGGTGCCGCGCGGAGGGGTCCGCCCAGGCCAGGTCGTGGGCGCCGAGGAGGGTCTCGAGGGCCTGCGGGTGGAGAGGGCCGGGGGTGGCGTCGAGGAGGCCGTCGACACCCGTCGCCGGGGTCGCGCCCGTGATGTCCTGCTGGTCCGAAATGCTTTCTCGCGCCACGGATCGAGGCTAGTGCCACCCTTCGTCTGCAGGCCGGCTGACCTGCGGTAACGTGATCCCGTCTTCTGAAAACTTCGGACCAGTAGTAGGTGCCCCTTGCCTGTGTCTTCGAGCCCCTCCCGGCGCCCGCGCCGCGCGATAGGTGCCATCGGACTCGTCATCGCCGTCGTGGCCCTGTCCGCGTGCAGCGCGGTCGGTGTCAACACCGACCCCAAGAACGGTTACCTCCCTGAGGGGATCACCGAGGAGGCCGCGCTCGTCGAGAACCTCTGGATCTGGGCCTGGGTCGCGGCACTCGCCGTCGGCGTCCTCGTCTGGGGCCTGATCCTGTGGTGCATGGCCGCCTACCGTCGCCGCAAGGACGACGACGGCTCGCTGCCGGTCCAGCTGCAGTACAACGTCCCGCTGGAGATCCTCTACACCGTGGTCCCCATGCTGATGGTGGGTGCGCTCTTCTACTACACCCAGGACGCCACGACCAAGCTGCAGGACGTCTCCCAGGAGCCCGACACCACGATCAACATCGCGGCCAAGCAGTGGAGCTGGGACTTCAACTACGTCGACGACGACGTCCACGAGGCCGGCCAGATGGCCGAGCTCGACGGCAAGGAGGGCGCTGAAGAAAAGCTGCCGACCCTCTACCTGCCGGTCGGTGAGCGCGTCGAGTTCGTCCTGACCTCCCGCGACGTCATCCACTCCTTCTGGGTGCCCGCCTTCCTCGAGAAGATGGACGTCAACCCGGGCATCGTCAACCGCTTCCAGGTCACCCCCAACCAGACCGGGACCTTCCAGGGCAAGTGCGCCGAGCTGTGCGGCGCCTACCACTCGCAGATGCTCTTCAACGTCAAGGTCGTCGAGCGCGACGAGTACGACGCCCACATGCAGGAGCTCGAGGACAAGGGCCAGACCGGTCTGCTCGACAACGGCCTCAACCGCGAGGAGATCCTCGAGCGCGACCGCGACCTGCTGCCCGAGGACGACGCCGCCCGCACCTCCGAGGAGAACTGATGTCAACCGCATCCGGCGCACTCGCCAGGAACACCTCGGAGACCGATCTCTCCGAGCGCACCATCGCCCGCCGTGAAAAGGCCGGATCCCAGTTCTTCCGGCACATCACGACGACCGACCACAAGGTCATCGGCAACCTCTACATGATCACGAGCTTCATCTGGTTCCTCCTCGGAGGCCTCATGGCGCTCGTCATCCGGCTCGAGCTGTGGGCCCCCGGCCTGCAGGTGGTGGACAACCCCGAGCAGTTCAACGAGATGTTCACCATGCACGGCACGATCATGCTGCTGCTGTTCGCGACGCCCGCCTTCGCCGGCTTCGCCAACGCGCTCATGCCGCTGCAGATCGGTGCCCCGGACGTCGCCTTCCCGCGACTGAACATGTTCGCCTACTGGCTCTACCTCTTCGGCGGCCTCATCGCCGGTGCGGGCCTGTTCACCCCCGGTGGCGCGGCCTCCTTCGGCTGGACCGCCTACACCCCGCTGTCCGACCCGACCTACAGCCCCGGCGTCGGTGGCGACCTGTGGGTCTGGGGTCTGGCCCTCAGCGGCTTCGGCACGATCCTCGGTGGCGTCAACTTCATCACCACGATCATCTGCATGCGCGCGCCCGGCATGACGATGTTCCGGATGCCGATCTTCACCTGGACCGTCCTGATCACCTCGATCCTGATCCTCATGGCCTTCCCGGTCCTCGCGGCGGCCCTCATCGGCCTCGGCGTCGACCGTGCCTGGGGCGGTCAGATCTTCGCTGCGGAGAGCGGTGGAGCACTGCTGTGGCAGCACCTCTTCTGGTTCTTCGGCCACCCCGAGGTCTACGTCCTGGCGCTGCCCTTCTTCGGCGTCGCCTCCGAGATCCTGCCGGTCTTCTCCCGCAAGCCGATCTTCGGCTACAAGACGCTCGTCTTCGCGACGATCGCCATCGCGGCGCTGTCCGTCTCGGTCTGGGCCCACCACATGTACGGCACGGGTCAGATCTTCCTGCCCTTCTTCGCGATCATGACGATGGCGATCTCGGTGCCGACCGGTGTGAAGTTCTTCAACTGGATCGGCACGATGTGGGGCGGCAAGCTCGTCTTCGACACGCCGATGATCTGGACGATCGGCTTCCTCGTGACCTTCCTCTTCGGTGGTCTGACCGGTGTGATCATGGCCAGCCCGGCGCTGGACTTCCACATCACCGACACCTACTTCATCGTGGCGCACTTCCACTACGTGCTCTTCGGCACGATCGTCTTCTCCTTCTTCGCCGGCATGTACTTCTGGTGGCCCAAGTTCACCGGCAAGATGCTCGACGAGGGCCTGGGCAAGATCCACTTCTGGCTGCTGTTCATCGGCTTCCACACGACCTTCCTCATCCAGCACTGGCTGGGCGTCGAGGGCATGCCGCGCCGCTACGCGGACTACATGCCGGAGGACGGCTTCCAGCTCGCCAACCAGATCTCCACGGTCGGCTCGTTCATCCTCGCGGTGAGCTTCCTGCCCTTCTTCTACAACGTGTGGAAGACGCAGACGAGCGCGCCGCTGGTCGAGGTCGACGACCCGTGGGGCTACGGCAACAGCCTCGAGTGGGCGACCTCCTGCCCGCCGCCGCGGCACAACTTCACGTCGATCCCGCCGATCCGCTCCGAGCGCCCGGTCTTCGACATGAACCACCCCGAGTACGCCCCGGCTGCCATCCGCTCGCGCGCGGCGCGCACGGCCGTGGCTGCCACGACTGACGGTGAGGGCACCCGATGAAGACCGAGATCTCGCTGTTCGCCATCATCGGCGCCTTCTTCGCCGCCGTGGCCGTGGGCTACGGGATCGTCACCGACTGGGCCGAGCCCGTCGGGTGGGTGGCGCTCTTCCTCTCCGCCGGCCTGGGCTTCATGATCTCCTTCTTCCTCTGGAACACCGCGCGCAAGCTGCCGCTGCGCCCGGACGACGACGAGGACGGCGACATCGAGCAGGCCGAGGGTCCCTACGGCACCTTCGCGCCCTACTCGTGGTGGCCGCTGTGGCTCTCCCTCGCCGGCTCCCTGGTCTTCCTCGGTGTCGCGGTCGGCCTGTGGGTCTCGGCCTTCGGTGCGCTCGTCGGCGTCTGGGCCCTGTGCGGCTGGGTCTTCGAGTACTACAAGGGTGAGCACGCCCACTGACGAGGCGTACACTCGGCCGAAGGGGCCACGGACATCGGTCCGTGGCCCCTTCAGCACGTCCGGGGTCGGGTGACCGGCACCGGGCCGATACCCGCGTCATGCACTTGGGGGTGCACCGTCTCGTGAGTCGAATCATCCGACCGCTGCGCATCTGCGCACTCGCTCTCATCGCCCTTCTCGCCCTCGCCGCCTGCGCCGGGGGAGACGCGGCCACGCCGTCGGCGAGTGATGGTCGGAGCAGCTCGTCGAGCTCGACGACCCGTGACCTGCCCCCCGCCGAGGTCAAGGTCAACCCCGGCCAGGGCGCCAAGGGCGTCATGCCCGACGACGAGATCAGCGTGCAGGTCATGCGCGGCACGCTCGACGAGGTGCGGGTGAGCGCACCGGGCGAGGCGAGTGTCGAAGGCGAGGTACAGGGGCAGACCTGGACGTCAAGCTCGCGGATGAAGCCCGGCACGACCTACACGGTGGCGGTGACCGCCGAGGGCCCCGAGGGTGGCACCTCCACGCAGAAGTCGACCTTCACCACGCACGAGCCGGAGGTCACGGCGACCTACGGCATCGTCTATGACGGTCAGACGGTCGGTGTGGCCATGCCGGTGAGCATCCAGTTCGACTCCGAGGTCACCGAGGCCTCCTACCGCAAGGCCATCGAGGAGGCGGTGTCGGTGAAGACGACCCCGCAGGTCGAGGGCTCGTGGGGGTGGCTCGACAACCGACAGCTGATGTGGCGCCCCAAGGACTTCTGGGCCCCCGGAACCAAGGTCACCGTCGACGCGCCGCTCACCGGATTCCAGACGGGCAAGGACAAGTGGGTTGCCGAGGACCACTCCGGCACGATGACCATCGGTCGTGAGCAGATGGCCAAGGTCGACATCGCCAACCACCGGATGACGGTCAGCCGGGGCGGCCAGCAGGTCAAGTCCTTCCCGGTGAGTAGCGGCAAGCCGGGCAAGGACACCGAGACGCGTTCGGGGATGAAGGTCGTCATCAACAAGCAGCGCGAGATGACGATGGACTCCTCGACCATTGGGATCGACAAGGGCGAGCCGGGCTACTACAAGGTCGACACGGACTTCAACGTCCGGGTGACGTGGACTGGGGAATTCGTCCACTCCGCCCCGTGGTCGGTCGGCTCCCAGGGCAGCTCCAACGTCTCCCACGGGTGCGTCAACATGGCCCCGGGCAATGCCGAGTGGTTCTACGACAACTCGCTGCCCGGTGACCCCGTCGACTTCACCGGCTCGAGTCGTCAGTTTTTGCCCACCGAGGGCATCGGGGTGTGGCAGTACTCCTACGCCCAGTGGCAGGAGCAGAGCGCCACGGCCTGACCTCGCGGCAGGTGAGCGAGGCTCAACCCCAACCGAGCTCGTGCAGGCGCTGCTCGTCGATGCCGACGTGGTGGCCGGCCTCGTGGACGATGGTGATGGCGATCTCCTCGCGCAGGTCGTCGAGGTCCTCGCACATCCTGGTCAGGGGCCCGCGGAAGAGCACGATGCGGTCCGGCAGGGAGCCGGCCCAGTCGCCGTCGCGCTCGGTGAGCGGGGTGCCGAGGTAGATGCCGAGCAGCTCGGCGTTGTCCTCGTCGGACAGCCCCGGGTCGGCGTGCTCCGGTCCCGGCTCGTCCTCGACGAAGAAGGCCACGTTGTCGAGCAGGTCCAGCAGCTGGGGCGGGACCTCGTCGAGCGCGTCGCGCACGGCCAGCTCGAAGTCGTGCTCGCTGATCTCGACCATGGTCAGGTCACCTCCGGTGTGGGTGGGATGACGGGCTGGGCACGCACCGGGCGACTGTGCCGGCGGTGCACGTGGAAGAGCACGACCCCCAGGCAGAGCAGGCCCAGGCTCGTCAGCGCGAGGCTCAGCAGCGAGGACGCGGCGACGGGGACGACGAGCCCGGTGAGCGTGGCATTGAGCAGCAGCATGAGGAAGGTCGAGACCGAGGCGGCCGTGCCCCGGGCGTGCGGCACGGCGTCGAGCAGGGCGAGCTGGTAGACCGGCATCGAGATGCCGGTGCCGAAGGCGATGGCCGTCGGGCCGACGACGGCCCAGGGGAGTGCGGCGGTGGCGGGGACGGCGGCGAGGGCCACGCCGGCCACGGCACCGGTCAGGGCCACGGTCTGACCGCCGACGATGAGCCGGTCCCCGCTGACCCGCTCCGCGAGCCGCCCGTTGGTGAAGGAGCCGAGCACCATGCCGACGACCATCGGCACGAAGAAGACCCAGAAGTCCTGCGGTCCCTGGCCGAGCAGCGTGACGACGAAGATCGGCGCGGCACCGATGTAGAGGAACTGCCCGGCGAAGGAGAAGGCCGAGGCAGCGGACAGGACCTGGAAGTGCCGCATACGCGCCACGTCGACGACACCCGAGACGATCGACCGCACGTCGAGCGGAGTGCGTCGCTCACGCGGGTGGCTCTCGGGGAGCAGCACGAGCACCGACAGCGCGATCACCGTGCCGAAGAGGCTGAGGAACCAGAAGACGAGCGGCCAGGGCCCGAGGAGGAGCAGCCAGCCCCCGACGATCGGCGCCAGGGCCGGACCGATGCCGAAGATCATCGCGATGGTGCTCATCAGCCGTTGGGCCCGTGCCCCCTCGAAGAGATCGCGCACGACGGTGCGCGAGACGATCGTGCCGGCTCCGGCGGACATGCCCTGCAGGACCCGGAAGCCCAGCAGGACCGGCAGGGACGGCGCGAGGGCACACCCGATCGACGCGAGGGCATAGACAGCGGCACCGGTGACCATGACGGGCTTGCGTCCCACGGCATCGCTCAGCGGCCCGTGGAAGAGGCTCATCACGGCGAAGGCCCCGAGGTAGGCGCTGACGACGAGCTGCATCGATGCTCGGAGGCGTCGAAGGCCTCGCCCATCTCCTGGAAGGCAGGGAAGGGGGTGTCGATGGAGAAGGGGCCGAACATGCCGAGCAGCGCGAGCAGGACGGTCGTCACCGCCAGGGGTGCGGTGCGCCGGCTGGCGGGTGCGTCGGTGGTGAGCATGTCGGGGACATCCTCGCACTGGCCGTGGACCCCCTTCGCGCTGGTCCGTGCCCGGGAACGCCGCAGGCCCCGGAGGAGAACCTCCGGGGCCTGCGGGCTGCGCTGACCAGGTCAGTGCGTGGAGACCTTGTCTCCCGACTCGATGGCCTCGTGGCCGTGGTCGTGGTGCGCGGCCTCGAGCTCGGCGGGCGTGACCGGCTGGACGGCACCGCCGAAGTAGAAGTCGTGCAGCTTGGCGCGCAGCTTGCGCTTGCGGGCGCCCTTCTTGTCGACGCCGTTGGCGTCGGTGGCCGACTCGAGCTCGAGCGGGGCCGGCGCCTCGTGCTGTACGAGGGTCCACCGGGTGTACTCGTCGAGGGGCTCGTGGACCTCGTGGAAGTCACCGCCGGCACCGCGCTGGATGCGCCCGGTCTCGCGTCCGTGGAGGACGAGGTCACGGTCGTGCCGCTGCAGGCTCAGGCAGATCCGGCGGGTCGCCCAGAAGGCGATGACCGGCCCCACGAAGGTGAGCACGCGCAGGATCTGGGTGATGTCGTTGATCGACATCCCGAACTTGATCGCGATGATGTCGTTGCTCGCGGCGAACATCAGCACGCCGTAGAGCGTCAGCGCGGCCATCCCGAGAGCGGTGCGGGTCGGGGCATTGCGCGGGCGGTCGAGCAGGTGGTGCTCGCGCTTGTCGCCGGTGACCCAGGCCTCGATGAAGGGGTAGGCGATCATGCCGCCGTAGAAGGCGGGGATGACCAGCAGGGCACCGACGATGACCGGCCAGGCCCACGTGAAGCCGAAGGTCTCGAACTCCATGCCGCCCGGCAGCAGACGCAGCGCGCCGTCGGGGAAGCCCATGTACCAGTCCGGCTGGGCGCCGGCCGTGGTGGCGTTGGGCTCGTAGGGGCCGTGGACCCACACGGCGTTGATCTGGACCAGCGCCGAGATGAGGGCGATGCCGCCGAAGACGATGAAGAAGAAGCCACCGGCCTTGGCCGCGTAGACCGGCATGACCGGGAAGCCGACGACGTTGTCGTTGGTCTTGCCGGGGCCGGGGTACTGCGTGTGCTTCTGCAGCGCCACCAGGACGATGTGCACCGTGAAGAGTGCGATGAGCAGCGCCGGCAGCAGCAGGATGTGCACGGAGTACAGGCGCGGGATGATGTCGTCACCGGGGAAGGTGCCACCGAAGAGGGCGTAACTCAGGTAGCTGCCGATGACCGGCGCCGCGACCATGAAGCCCTGGGCGGCGCGAAGGCCGGTGCCCGAGAGCAGGTCGTCGGGGAGGGAGTAGCCGGCGAAGCCCTCGACGAGCGCGAGGAGGGACAGGACGCAGCCGATGACCCAGTTGAGCTCGCGGGGCTTGCGGAAGGCGCCGGTGAAGAACACGCGCAGCATGTGCACCGACAGGGCGACGATGAACAGCAGCGCCGACCAGTGGTGGATCTGGCGGATCAGCAGGCCGCCCTTGACGTCGAAGGAGATGTCGAGGGTCGACGCGTAGGCGCGGGACATGCCGACACCCTTGAGCGGCGCATAGCTGCCCTCGTAGGTGGTGTGCGCCATCGACGGGTCGAACCAGAAGGTCAGGAAGACCCCGGTGAGCATGCACACGATCATCGAGTACATGGCGATCTCGCCGAGCATGAAGGACCAGTGGTCGGGGAAGACCTTCTTCATGAGGTAGCCGATGCCCTTGGCGGCACCGGTGCGGTCGTCGATCCAGCCGGCGACGCCGCCGACCTTCTTCACCCCGGGGGAGTAGGAGGGCCCTGCCGGTGCGTCACCGGTGCGCAGGCCGTCTGCGGGACGGGCATTGGCGGTCACGATCAACCACGCTCCCAGAAGCTCGGGCCGACCGGCTCTTGGAAGGGCTGGTCAGCGATGAGGTAACCCTCGCTGTCGACGGTGATCTTCAGCTGCGGCAGGGGGTGCCCGGCGGGACCGAAGATCACCTCGCAGTCGTTGGTCACGTCGAAGGTGGACTGGTGACAGGGGCAGAGCAGGTGGTGCGTCGTCTGCTCGTAGAGGCCGACCGGGCAGCCGACGTGGGTGCACACCTTGGAGTAGGCGACGATGCCCTGGTAGCCCCACTCACGGGCCTTGCGGCCCTTGTCGGTGTCCTGGAAGTCCTCGGGGTTCAGGCGCATGAGCAGGACGGAGGCCTTGCTCATCTCGTCGAGGAAGTCGGGACGCTCGAGCAGGCCCTCGGGCTGGATGTGGAAGACCGATCCGATGGTGACGTCGCCCGGCTTGATCGGGGTGTCCTCGGGGTCCTTGTGCAGGCGCAACTTCTTCGGCGTGTAGGTGCCGTCCTCGCCCTTCTCGCCGTTCCAGAAGGTGACCGAGAGGTCGTTCTTGGGCAGCGGGCCGAGCGAGCCGACGAGCTGGACGACGAGGGGGAGCGCGAAGAGGCCCATGGCCCCGGCGAAGGTCGCCTTGAGCAGCGGACGACGCGTCAGCTGCGAGGACTCGGCGCCGTCGACCATCGTGTCGACGAAGGCCTGACGGTCGGCCTCCGCGGAGCGCATCGGGTGCCGCATCTCGACGACCTCGGTGTCGGGCATGAGCGTCTTGGCCCAGTGGACCGCGCCGAGGCCGATGCCGAGGAGGGAGAAGGCCAGGCCGAGGCCGAGGAGCAGGTTGGCCAGGCTCATCTCGTTGGTGAACGGCACCCACACGGTGTCGTCGACGTCGACGATGAAGTACGAGACGACGAAGAGCAGCGTGCCGAGGATCGACAGCGTGAAGAGCGCAGCCACCTGGCGCTCGGCCCGCTTGGCCGCCTTGTCGTCACGGTCGGCGTTGCGCAGCACGTGGGGCGGCAGCCCGGGGTTGCTGAACCGCTCCGGGATACCACCGGAGCCCTGCACGTGGCCCTGGTCGAGGCGCACCGGCTCGGAGCCGGAGGGCTCCTGCGGCGTTGCCCCTGTCGGGGTGTGCTCACTCATCTGTTGTCGGTCCTGTCTGTGTGGCGAGTTGTCAGGTCTGTCAGGCGGACTTCTGGCCGAGCCAGACGGCGAAGCCCACGAGGAGCCCCAGGCCGATGGTCCAGGCGAAGAGGCCCTCGGGCACCGGGCCGAGGCTGCCGAGCGGGTTGCCGCCGGGGTTGCCGGCCTCCTGCTGCGCCTCGATGTAGGCGATGACGTCGCGCTTGTCCTCGGGGGTCAGGTTCTTGTCGTTGAAGACGGGCATGCTCTGCGGGCCCGTCACCATGGCCTCGTAGATGTGCTTGCCGGAGACGTCGCTGACCTTGGGGGCGTCCTTGCCGCGGGTGAGGGCGCCACCGGCGCCGGCGCTGTTGTGGCACATGGCGCAGTTGACGCGGAAGATCTGGCCACCCTTGCCCGGGTCGCCCTGCGAGCCGTCGGTGTACTCCGCGTCTGGCACGGAGGGGCCGGCGCCGAGGGTGGAGACGTAGGCGGCGATGTCCGAGATCTCCTCGTCGGTGAACTTCACCTTGATGTCGGAGGGGGCCTGCACGCCGGGGGCGGCCATCGGCATGCGGCCGGTGCCCATCTGGAAGTCGACCGACGCGGCACCGACCCCGGCGAGGCTCGGGCCGGCGTCCTTGATGCCCAGGCCGTTGGCGCCGTGGCAGGTCGCGCAGTTGGCCACGAAGAGCTTCTTGCCGTTGGCGACGCTGTCGGAGCTGGTGACCGTGGCCTCGGCCTGCTGGGGGGCGACGGCGGCATAGGCCGTGCCGGTGACGAAGAGGCCGAGCATGATCAGCAGGGCGATCGCCGCGGGGTGACGGCGAGAGAGGGTGGGCATGAAGGGTCCGCTCCTCTGGGAACGACGGGTACGGGGCAGGGGGAGGCGCACGTCGATCACGCGCCGAGGAGGTAGATGGCGGCGAAGAGGGCGATCCACACGACGTCGACGAAGTGCCAGTAGTAGGACGTGACGACCGCACCGGTCTGCTGCGCGTGGCTGTAGGTGCGCGTCGTGTAGGTCCGCCCGATGATCAGCAGGAAGGCGATGAGGCCACCGGTGACGTGGATGCCGTGCAGGCCCGTCGTCAGGTAGAAGATCGAGGACCAGGAGTCGGTCGAGATCGTCACGCCCTCGGAGACGAGGGTGGCGTACTCGAGGACCTGGCCGGAGACGAAGACCGCGCCGAAGATGTAGGTGAGGACGTACCACTCACGCATGCCCCAGCCGGCGATGTTGAGCAGCGACCCGGTCCGCGACTTCTGCCCGTGCTCCGCCTTGAGGACACCGAGCTGGCACCACACCGACGAGATCACGAGGATCAGGGTGTTGGCGGCCGCGAAGGGCACGTTGAGCAGCTCGATGTTGTGCTCCCACAGGTCCGGGCGCAGCGACCGGACCGTGAAGAAGATCGCGAAGAGCCCGGCGAAGAACATCAGCTCGCTGGACAGCCAGACGATGGTGCCGACGGACACCATGTTGGGGCGGCTGACCGGACCCATCGCGGGGTCGGCGGCGGTGTGCCCGGACACGTTTGAAGGCAGGGAGGTTGCAGTGGCCACGGGCCCATTATGTCCTCAACCGCGAGCGCATGTGCGCCACCCCCCTCCGCGAGTCTCGTGGGGTGGGTCACCGCTACGCTCTGGGGCATGACCGGTACCTCGTCAGCGACCCCCTCCGCCCCGGCAGCCTCGGCCGGAGAGGGCCCCTCCGTCTCCGTGCGGGTGCTCCTGCACAGCGACAACATCACCACCCGTGACGCCGTGCGCGCCGCGGTGGGCCGCCGGCCGGCCCGTGACGTCGAGGTGAGCGCGTGGCGCGAGTGCGCCACACCGGCTGCCGTCATCGAGGCCGTCGAGGCCGGTGAGGTCGACGTGCTCGTGCTCGACGGCGAGGCGGCCAAGCTCGGCGGGCTGGGCCTGTGCCGTCAGCTCAAGTCCGAGATCCACGACTGCCCCCCGGTTCTCGTCGTCACCGGGCGGCCCCAGGACGGGTGGCTCGCCACCTGGTCGATGGCCGACGCTGCCGTCTCCCACCCCATCGACGCGATCGCCCTCGCAGACGCGGTGGCCGATCTCGCCCGGGGTGTGGCCGCCCGATGAGCGCGGCGGACACCCCCACCTGGTCGGGCGTCCTCACCCAGCTGCTCTCGGGGCGTGACCTCGGGTCCGACGAGACCTCGTGGGCGATGCGCGAGATGATGTCGGGCGACGCCGCCCCGGCGCAGATCGCCGGCTTCCTCGTGGCTCTGCGGGCGAAGGGGGAGACCGTCACCGAGCTGCGGGCGCTGGCCGACGTCATGCTGGAGCACGCGCTGCCGATCGAGGTTTCGGGCCCGACCCTCGACATCGTCGGCACCGGCGGCGACATGGCCGGCACGGTCAACATCTCGACGATGTCGTCGATCTGCATCGCCGCGACGGGGGTGCGGGTCGTCAAGCACGGCAACCGCGCCGCGTCGTCCAAGTCCGGTTCCGCCGACGTGCTCGAGTCCCTCGGGGTCAACCTGACGTTGAGCCCCCAGGACGTCGGCCGGGTGGCCGACGAGGCCGGCATCACCTTCTGCTTCGCCCAGACCTTCCACCCGTCCTTCCGCCACACCGCTGTCCCGCGTCGCGACCTGGGCATCGGCACCGCCCTCAACGTCCTCGGCCCGATGACCAACCCGTCCCGGCCGACCTACTCCGTCGTGGGCGTGGCCGACGCCCGAATCGCACCGCTCATGGCCGGGGTGTTCGCCGAGCGCGGCACCCGGGCGCTGGTCTTCCGCGGCGACGACGGGCTCGACGAGCTGACGGTCGCCGACGGCTCCCACGTCTGGTGGGTAGCCGGCGGCGAGGTCCGCGAGGTGCACGTGACACCCGAGGAGCTGGGCCTGACCCGCAGCCCGCTGGAGTCCCTGCGCGGTGGCGATGCCGACGTCAACGCCGAGGTGGCGCGGCGGCTCTTCGCCGGGGAGCGGGGGCCGGTCCGTGACGCCGTCGTGCTCAACGCCGGCGCCGCGGTCGGCCTGGCCCAGCAGGGCGACGAGCAGCCCGGCGACCCGGTGGCTGCGATCCGGGAGGGCATGGACACGGTCGAGGCCGTCCTCGACTCGGGTCGGGCCGCCGAGCAGCTGCAGCGCTGGGTGAGCGCCACGCGCACGGAGGGCCAGGGCGCCTGACACCCCTGCCGGATCGCTCGAGGGCCCGACCGCTCGCGGTCTGGCTGCTGCGGTCCCTGACTACTCGAGGCCGATGCTGAAGGCGGCGTCGAGGTCGTGGCGGCTGTAGGCGCGGAAGGCGATGTGCGTCGACGTGTCGACGATCCCCTCGACCTTGTTGAGCCGGCCGGCGATGACGTCGTCGAGCTCCTCGTGCTCGTGGACGCGGACCATCGCGATGAGGTCGGCGTCGCCCGCCACCGAGTAGACCTCGCTGACGCCGTCGAGGTCGGCGACGGTCTCGGCCACCTCGGGGATGCGGGCGGTGTCGGCGTGGATGAGGACGATGGCGGTGATCACGAGGCCCACCCTAGAGCAGGCGCCAGCTCGCGGTGGGCGGCAGCGGCACCGCCCACGGGGCAGGTCCACTCGCCCTCGATGTCGACCAGCCGGGTGCCCTCGGCCTCGAGCCAGCGCAGGACGAGCTCGGTCTCCTCGGGCAGGGCGCTCGTGCCCCGGCCCCGCGGG
>NZ_JBNFOF010000076.1:0-13013 GCF_057364645.1 Janibacter sp. CFPM2_SD2 | reverse complement strand
GGCGGCGGCCGCCGGCTGCCGCGCGATGTCCTCACCAACGGCTGCGGCGGGCTGCGGCCGGAGTGGGGCCCGGGCACCCCGGTCCTCATCAGCGACCACATCAACCTCACGGCGACCTCGCCGATCGAGGGCGCCAACTTCGTCGACCTCACCGACCTCTACTCCCCCCGCCTGCGCGAGCTGGCCCGCGAGGTCGACGCCGACCTCGACGAGGGCGTCTACGCGCAGTTCCGCGGACCGCACTACGAGACCCCCGCCGAGGTGCGCATGGCCGGCATCCTCGGCGCCGACCTCGTCGGCATGTCGACGACGCTCGAGGCGATCGCCGCCCGCGAGGCCGGGCTCGAGGTCCTCGGCGTCTCGCTCGTCACCAATGCCGCCGCCGGCATCAGCGAGACCCCGCTGGCGCACGACGAGGTCGTCGCCGCCGGTCAGGCCGCTGCCGAGCGGTGCGGCACCCTCCTCGCCAGCATCGTCGCCAAGATCTGAGGACGCCCATGAGCTACACCTCCCGCCACGCCGCCGACGTCTCCGACGACCTGCTCACCGCCGCGCGCGAGTGGGCTGCCCGACCGGACCCCGACCCCGGCGACCCGGGAGGAGCTCCTGACGGTCGTCTCCGCTGCCGAAGGGGGGAACCCCGGCCGCCGTCGCCGACCTCGCCGACCGCTTCACCGGGCTGCTCCAGTTCGGCACCGCCGGCCTGCGCGGCGCCCCTCGGCGCCGGCCCCCATCGCATGAACCGGGCCGTCGTCATCCGCGCCGCCGCGGGCCTCGTGGCCCACCTGCAGGAGGCGAGCTCCGCTCCCTTCGTCGTCATCGGCCGCGACGCGCGGTACAACTCCGACGCCTTCGCCATCGACACGGCGGCGGTCGTCACCGCCGCCGGCGGGCGTGCGGTGCTGCTGCCGGAGCCGCTGCCGACGCCGGTGCTCGCCTTCGCCATCCGGCACCTCGGTGCCGATGCGGGCGTCATGGTCACCGCGAGCCACAACCCGCCGCAGGACAACGGCTACAAGGTCTACCTCGGCGACGGCAGCCAGATCGTGCCGCCGAGCGACGCGCAGATCGCGGCGAAGATCGACCAGGTCGCGAGCGTCGCGTCGGTGCCGCGCGCCGAGTCCGGCTGGCAGGTCCTCGGCGACGAAGTGCTCGAGGCCTACCTCGACGCCGTCTCGGGAGTCGTCGGCCTCGACACCCCGCGCGACCTCTCCGTGCTGCACACCGCGCTCCACGGGGTCGGCGACACGACGGTCGAGCGCGCCTTCGAGCGGGCCGGCTTCGCCGCGCCGGCCAAGGTCGCCGAGCAGGCGGCGCCCGCACCCCGACCTTCCCCACTCCTCGCTTCCCCAACCCCGAGGAGGACGGTGCGCTCGACGCCGCCCTGGCGGCGCCCGCGCGACCTCACCCGACCTCGTCATCGCCAACGACCCCGATGCCGACCGCTGCGCCGTGGCCGTTCCCGACCCCGCGGTCGACGGCGGCTGGCGGCTGCTGCGCGGCGACGAGCTCGGCGTCCTGCTCGCCTCGCACCTGATCATGCGCGGCGTCCCCGAAGGACGCCGGATGGCCAACTCCATCGTCAGCTCGCGCCTGCTCGCCGCGATGTGCCGTCTGTCCGGGGTGGCGCACGAGGAGACGCTCACCGGGTTCAAGTGGATCGCCCGCGTCGAGGGACTGCACTACGGCTACGAGGAGGCCCTCGGCTACTGCGTCGCCCCCGACCTCGTGCGCGACAAGGACGGCATCTCGGCCGCGCTGCTCGTCGCCGAGCTCGCCGCGATCCTCAAGGCCGAGGGTCGCACCCTGCTCGACGTCCTCGACGACCTGCACCGCCAGCTCGGTGTGCACGCGACCGATGCCTTCTCGATCCGCGTCGAGGACCTCACCGACATCGGGCGGATCATGGACCGGCTGCGCCAGGAGCCGCCGACCGAGGTCGCCGACTCCCCCGTCGCGAGCGCCGAGGACCTCTCGGTCGGCGCCGGCGGACTGCCGCCGACCGACGGGCTGCGCTACCTGCTCGACGACGACTCGCGGATCATCGTGCGCCCCTCCGGCACCGAGCCGAAGCTCAAGGTCTACCTCGAGGCGATCGAGCCGGTCGCCTCCCGCGACGACCTGTCGGCGGCACGTGAGCGGGCCGCCGAGCGCCTCGGCCGGGTGCGGGCGGCGATGGAGTCGCTCACGGCGCTCTAGACTCTCCCTTCGTGCCGACGCCAGCCCTGCCCCCTTCGACCGGACGTGTCGTCGTCCTCGCCGGGCCGAGCGGGTCCGGCAAGTCCCGTCTCGCCGCCCGCCTGCACCGTGACCACGGCTGGCCGGTCGTGCGGCTCGACGACTTCTACAAGGACCTCGACGCCCCCGACCTGCCCCGCAGCGAAGAGCTCGGGATGGTCGACTGGGACCACCCCGACAGCTGGGACGAGTCGGCGGCCGTCGCCGCGCTGAGCACCCTCCTGGCGACCGGGACGGCGGCGATGCCGATCTATGACATCAGCGTCTCGCGGGCCACGGGCGAGCACACCGTGACCGCGCGGCCCGGCGACCTCGTCGTCGCCGAGGGGATCTTCGCGGCCGAGGCGATCCCGGCCCTGCGCGAGGCCGGGCTGCTCCACTCCGCCTGGTGCGTCCGTCACCACCGGCTCAAGACCTTCGTGCTGCGGCTGGCGCGCGACCTCAAGGAGCGCCGTAAGCCGCCGCTGACCCTCGTGCGCCGCGGCCTGGTCCTCATGCGCGACGAGCCGCGCGTCGTCGCCCGGCACGTCGAGCTCGGCGCCCGCTGTGCCACACCCCGCCAGGCCGAGCGCGAGCTCGCCGGCGCCTGAGGTCGGCGATGGCCACGACGTCCTACCTCACCGTCGCCCGCGACGGCGAGGTCGAGATCGAGGTCAAGCGGTCGCGCTTCCTGTGCACCCTCGAGCGGGTCGACGACGAAGGGAGCGCCCGTGCCGTCGTCGAGCGCCTGCGCAAGCAGCACTGGGACGCCCGGCACCACTGCTCGGCCTTCGTCCTGGGGCCGGACCACGGGGTGGCGCGCTCGTCGGACGACGGCGAGCCGTCGGGCACGGCCGGCGCCCCGATGCTCGAGGTCCTCACCGGGCACGAGGTGAGCGATGTCGTCGCGGTCGTCACCCGGTGGTTCGGCGGGGTGCTGCTCGGCACCGGCGGTCTCGTACGGGCCTACGGCGACGCGGTGCGCGCCGGGCTGGAGTCGGTGGGCACCCTGCGGCGCGAGCTCGTCGTCGAGCACGAGCTCGTCGTGTCGCACGTCGAGGCGGGGCGGGTCGACAACGAGCTCCGCTCGCGGGGCGTGCACGTCGACGCCGACTACGCGGCCGAGGTCACCCTGACGCTCGGGGTCCCGGCCACCGAGGTCGACGGGCTCGCGCCCCTCGTCGCGGAGCTGACCGCCGGCTCCGGGCGGCTGCGCGAGGTGGGGTCGCGCTGGGTCGACGCCCTAGGCTGAGGACATGACTCGCCGTCCCCCCTTCGCCCCCGGCACGACGCTCACCGTCCAGGACGTCGCCGACCTCGTCGACCACGCGCTGCTCAAGCCGGAGCTGACCCCCGACGAGGTGGCCGCCTCCGTTCGCGAGCTCGCGGGCCAGCGCATCTGGAGCGTCTGCGTGCGCCCGAGCGACGTCGCCCTCGCCGCGGAGACCATCGCGGCGGTCGAGGGCAGCCCGACCCGGGTGTGCACGGTCATCGGGTTCCCCCACGGCACGACCTCGACGGCGGCGAAGGTCGCCGAGTCGCGGCAGGCCCTGGCCGACGGCGCGACCGAGCTCGACATGGTGCTCAACATCGGCCGGCTTCGCGGAGGTGACGTCACCGCGGTGCGCGACGACATCGCGGCCGTCGTCGAGGTGGGTCACGAGGCTGGCGCCCTGGTCAAGGTCATCTTCGAGACTGCGCTGCTCGACGAGCGGGCCAAGATCGACGCCTGCCGGGCGAGCGCCGACGCGGGGGCCGACTTCACGAAGACGTCCACGGGCTTCGCCGGCGGGGGCGCGACCCTCGCCGACGTGGCACTCATGCGGGCCAACACCCCCGAGAGCATGGAGGTCAAGGCCTCCGGCGGCGTGCGCGACATCCCCACGCTCCTCGCGATGCTCGCCGAGGGCGTCACTCGCATCGGCACCTCGAGCACGGCGGCCCTGCTGGCCGGCGCCGAGCAGGTCGGGCCCGCGGGCCTCGTCGTGCCGCAGCCGGGTCAGACCGCAGACGCGGGTCCGAGCGACACCTACTGAGGCGAGGCGGGTGTCGCTGTGCGCACCCGTCGTCGTTGAGGCCACCTGGTTGCCCGTCTCGGGCCAGCCGGGTGGCACCAACGCCACCAGGTGGCACCAAGGCCACCAGGCACAGCGGGCTCAGGCAAGGGCCGCGTAGGCGGGCTTGATCCGCCCCTCGATGAGCTCCAGCCTCTCGTCGAAGGGGAGGAAGGCGGACTTCATCGCGTTCGTCGTCACCCAGCGCAGGTCCTCGAGGTCCCAGCCGGCCTCGGTGACGAGGGCGAGCATCTCCCGGGTCATCGAGGTGTCCGACATCAGCCGGTTGTCGGTGTTGAGCGTGACCCGGTAGCGCAGCCGCGCGAGGAGGGTGATCGGGTGCGCCGCGATCGAGGGCGCCGCGCCGGTCTGCACGTTGCTGTGGGGGCACATCTCGAGCGGCACCCGGGTGTCGCGGACATAGGCGGCGAGCCGCCCCAGCCGAAGCTGCGAGGGGTCCTCGCGCGCCGCCTGGTTCGCCGCGAGCGGGTCGTCGGTGACGGTCGCCCCGCGGAAGCCGATGTCGTCGACGATCCGCACCCCGTGCCCGAGCCGGTCGGCGCCGCACCACTGCAGCGCCTCCCAGATGCTCGGCAGGCCGAAGGCCTCGCCGGCGTGGATCGTGAAGTGCGCATTTTCGCGGCGCAGGTACTCGAAGGCGTCGAGGTGCCGGCTCGGCGGGTGCCCCGCCTCTGCCCCCGCGATGTCGAAGCCGGCCACCCCACGGTCGCGGTAGCGCACCGCGAGCTCGGCGATCTCCCGGGACTTCGCGGCGTGCCGCATCGCGGTGAGCAGGCCCCGCACGACGATCGGGTGTCCCTCCGCCGCGGCCTCCTCCTCCCCTTCGCGGAAGCCGGCGTCGACCTCCTCGACGACCTGCTCGAGGCTCAGGCCGGCGCCCAGGTGCTGCTCGGGGGCATAGCGCGACTCGGCGTAGACGACGCCGTCGCGGGCGAGGTCGAGGACCGACTCGCGCGCCACGCGGCGCAGCGCGGGTGCCGTCTGCATGACGCCGACGGTGTGCTCGAAGGTCTCGAGGTAGCGCACGAGCGAGCCGGAGTCGGCCGACTCGCGGAACCACCGCGCCAGTCCCTCGGCCGACCGGTCGGCACCGCTCACCGGCAGCTCGTGACCGACCTCGTCGGCGATCTCGAGGACGGTCTGGGGGCGCACGCCGCCGTCGAGGTGGTCGTGAAGGACCACCTTGGGCAGCGCGCGGATGCTCGCCTCGTCGAGGCTCACTCGTCGTCCTCCCGGTGGACCGTCTCGGGGGCGAAGGCGGGCGTGCAGATGGCGACGTACTCGGCGCCGGCGTCCCCGGTCGAGTAGCGCACCCGCTCCCCCGCCCTGGTCACGATGCTCTGGCCGGCGTGCACCTCGGTGGTACCGCCGTCGTGCTCGACGAGGACCGTCCCCGCGACCACGAGCGTCACCTCGTCGAAGTCGGGCCGCTGGGCCGGCTCGGACCAGCCGGCCGGCGCCTTCATGTGGGCGACCGACATCGCCGCGCTGCCGGTCGCGACCCGGCCGACGTGCTCGGCGATGACCTTGCCGCCCGGCACGTCGATGATCGACGGGGCGTCGTTGAGCTCGGGCACGTCAGGCCTCCTGGGCGGTGATCCGGTCGAGCACGACCTCGCGCGGCGCCGGGGCCGCGTCGCTGATCCGCCAGGCCCCGGTGAGCGACTCCTGGGCCTCGCGAAGCGCTCGGGGGTGTCGGTGTGCAGCGTCATGAGCGGCTGCCCGGCGGTGACGCGGTCACCGGGCCGGGCGTGCAGCTCGACACCGGCCCCGGCCTGCACCGGGGTCCTCCTTGCGGCGCGCCCCGGCGCCGAGGCGCCACGCGGCGACGGCCGACCGCCGAGCGCGTCGACGTGCTCGAGGTAGCCGTCGGCGTCCGCCGTGACGGTCTCGGTCTCTGCGGCGGTGGGCAGCTCGGCGTCGGGGTCGCCGCCCTGGGCGGAGATCATCCGGCGCCACACGTCCATCGCCCGGCCGTCGCCGAGGGCGGCGCGCAGCTCGTCGGCTCCCACGTCCTTGCCCGCGGCGCGGGTCATCTCGTCGGCGAGGGCGACGGTGAGGTCGACGACGTCCTGCGGACCGCCGCCGGAGAGGACCTCGACCGACTCGCGCACCTCGAGGGCATTGCCCGCCGTCAGGCCGAGCGGGACGGACATGTCGGTGATGAGCGCGACGGTGTTGACCCCAGCGTCGGTCCCGAGGTCGACCATGGTGCGGGCGAGCTCGGTCGCGTCCTCCCGGGTCTTCATGAAGGCACCCGACCCGACCTTGACGTCGAGGACGAGCGCGCCGGTGCCCTCGGCGATCTTCTTGCTCATGATCGAGCTGGCGATGAGCGGAATCGCCTCGACGGTGCCGGTGACGTCGCGCAGGGCGTAGAGCTTCTTGTCCGCGGGGGCCAGCCCGGCACCGGCCGCGCAGATGACCGCCCCGACGTCGTCGAGCTGGGCGAGCATCGCCTCGTTGGTCAGGTCGGCCTGCCAGCCGGGGATCGACTCGAGCTTGTCGAGGGTGCCGCCGGTGTGGCCGAGCCCGCGACCGGAGAGCTGCGGCACGGCGACGTCGAAGACGGCGACGAGGGGCGCGAGCGGCAGCGTGATCTTGTCGCCCACTCCACCCGTCGAGTGCTTGTCGGAGGTCGGCCGGCTCAGCGAGGAGAAGTCCATGCGCTCACCGCTGGCGATCATCGCCGCGGTCCACCGGGCGATCTCCGGGCGGGTCATGCCGTTGAGCAGGATCGCCATCGCGAGCGATGACATCTGCTCGTCGGCGACGACCCCGCGGGTGTAGGCGTCGATGACCCAGTCGATCTGCTCGGGGCTCAGCTCCCCCCGGTCCCGCTTCGTGCGGATGATGTCGACGGCGTCGTGCTGCTCGGTCACGGTGCTCCCTTCGTCAGGTCGTCGGCACCGAAGGCCTGGGGCAGGATCTCGGCGAGACCCCGCTCGCCCTCCGGCGTCTGGATGCGGCACTGCGCGCCGCCGTGCTCCCACAGCAGCTGGCGGCACCGGCCGCACGGCATGAGCGTCTCACCCCGGGCGTCGACGCACCACACGGCGACGAGCCGGCCGCCCCCGGTGCGCACGAGGTCGCTGATCAGGCCGCACTCGGCGCACAGGCCGACCGCGTACGAGGCATTTTCGACATTGCAGCCGCTCAGCAGGCGCCCGTCGTCGGCGAGGCCGGCGACCCCGACGGGGAAGTTGGAGTAGGGCGCATAGGCCCGCCCCATCGCCTCGACCGCGCTCTCGCGCAAGCGCTCCCAGTCGGCTGCGGCGATGGGGCCGGCCATGTCAGTGCCCCTCGCCTCGTCGGTAGACCTTGCCGTTGGCCGCCGGCATCCGCAGGCGTTGGCTGGCGAAGGCGAGGACGAGCAGCGTCGTCAGGTGCGGGGCGAAGGGGGTGACCTCGCTGGGGACCTGGTCGGAGAGGAACCAGTAGACGACGACGAGGATGCCGACGACGACCGCGAAGGTGCCCTGGACGTAGGCCTGGCGGCGCAGGATCTGCCAGATCCCGATGCCGAGCAGGAGCAGCGCGACGAGCAGGAGCAGCGCGTGCAGCGCCGCGCCTCCGCCGCGCAGCTGGAGGGCGTCCATGTAGCCGAAGAGGCCCGAACCCATGAGCACGCCGCCGGGGCGCCAGTTGCCGAAGATCATCGCGGCGAGACCGATGTAGCCGCGGCCGCCGGTCTGGCCCTCGCGGTAGGTGTCGGAGGCGACCATCGCGAGGAAGCCGCCACCGAGGCCGGCGAGGGCGCCGGACGTGACGACGGCGATGTACTTGTAGAGGTAGACGTTGACGCCGAGGGTCTCGGCGGCCACCGGCGACTCACCACAGCTGCGCACCCGCAGGCCGAAGGGGGTGCGCCACAGCACCCACCACGTGCCGACGAAGAGCAGCAGGCCGAGGACGGTGAGCGCGGACAGCCCGGTCGTCGCCGCCTTGAGCAGCGCGGCGAGCTCGGAGACGAAGAACCAGTCCTTGTCCTCGATCGTCGCGAGCGGGTCCGCGATGCCGGGGATGCCGATGCTCGGCAGGTGCGGCAGGGCCGGGGACTGCACGTCGCTGCCGCCCTCGAGGCCGCCGAAGAAGCGGGCGGCGAGATAGCTGGCCACACCGACGGCGACGATGTTGAGCGCCACACCGGAGACGATGTGGTCGACGCCGAAGGTCACCGTGGCCAGGGCGTGGACGAGGCCACCGAGGGCGCCGCACACGAGCGCGCCGACGACACCCATCCACGGGCCGCCGTGGAGGGCGCCGAAGGCGGCGCCCCACGTGCCGAGGATCATCATGCCCTCGAGCCCGATGTTGATGACTCCCGCACGCTCTGCCCACAGGCCGCCGAGACCGGCGAGGGCCAGGGGCATCGCCCAGGCGAGGGCCGCGCTGAGCGTGCCGGAGGAGGCGATGTCCCCCTGGCCGGTGACGATGCGGATGACGGACAGGACCACGAGGATCGCGGCCAGCGCGAGCGGCCACACCCAGAAGGGGATGCGGCGGGTGGGCCGCGTGGGGGCGACCTCGGTCTCGGTACCGACGCTGAGGGTCATGCCGAGGCTCCTTCGATGGTGACGCCGGCATCGAGCTCGCGGGCGACCTGCCGCTGCTCCATGCGCTGCTCGATGCGGTGGACGACCTCGTAGGCGATGACGACCGCGAGGAGGATGACGCCCTGGATGATGAAGACGAGGGCGGGCGAGACGTCGGCGCGCAGCTGCAGACCGTCACTCGCCTTCTCCAACCACGACCACAGCAGCGCGGCGAAGGCGATGCCGACCGGGTGGTTGCGCCCGAGGAGCGCGACACCGATGCCGATGAAGCCGACCCCGGACTGGAAGTTGAGCCCGTAGGAGTGGTCGGCCCCGAAGAAGGCCGGCATGCCGATGAGGCCCGCGACCGCGCCCGAGAGCACCATCGCGGTCAGCACCATGCGGGGGACCTTGACGCCGCTGGCGACGGCCGCGGACTCGGACTCACCGGTGGCCCGCACGTCGAAGCCGAAGCGGGTGCGGTTGACGATGAACCAGTAGAGCAGCCCGAGCACGACCGCCAGGATCAGCAGGGTGTAGACGCGGTTGGTGGCGTCGGGGACGAGCGAGAGGCCCTCGAGCTGGCTCGAGGCCGGGATCTCCTGCGTGCTGCGGGTGTTGCTGCCCTCGGCCCGCTCGCCCCAGCTGCGCAGCCCCCAGGCGACCAGGCCGCCGGAGATCGCGTTGAGCATGATCGTCGAGATGACCTCGGAGACACCGCGGGTGACCTTGAGCCAGCCGGCGATGCCGGCCCAGACACCACCGACGAGCATGGCGACGAGCAGCGCGAGGACGATGTTGAGCGGGCCCGGGAGCCAGCCGTGACCGGCGATGATCGCCGCGGCGAAGGTCGCGATGCGGTACTGCCCGTCGACACCGATGTTGAAGAGCTTCATCTTGAAGCCGATGGCGACGGCGATCGCGGCGATGTAGTAGGTGATGCCGCTGTTGATGATGTTGACCATCGTGCGCGGCTTCGGCTCCGACAGCAGGGTCTCCCAGACGAGCCCCACCGGGTCGCCGACGGCGATGAGCACCGCAGACGTGACGACGAAGGCCACGAGCACGGCCAGCAGCGGCGCCGCGAGGGTGAGCGCCAGACGGCGCAGGGTCAGCTTCATGATGCGTCCTTCCCGGCGCCGGTCATCGCGCTGCCGAGCTCCTGGCTGGTCACGGAGTCGGGGTCGAACTCGCCGGTGATCCGCCCTCGCAGGATGACCTTGATCGTGTCGGAGAGCCCGATGAGCTCCTCGAGGTCGGCGCTGACGAGCAGCACGGCCAGGCCCTCGCGGCGGGCCTCGCGGATGAGGTCCCAGATCGCCGCCTGGGCGCCGACGTCGACGCCGCGGGTCGGGTGCGAGGCGATGAGCACCTTGGGGTCGTGACTCATCTCGCGGCCGACGATGAGCTTCTGCTGGTTGCCGCCGGAGAGCGAGCCGACGGAGACGTGGATGCTCGGGGTGCGCACGTCGTAGTCGCGCACGATCCGCTCGGTGTCCGCCTTGGCGGCCGACGAGGTGAGCAGACCCCGGCGGGAGGCGGGAGCCTGGGTCTGGTGACCGAGCATCCGGTTCTCCCACAGCGGTGCGTCGAGCAGCAGGCCCTGACGGTGGCGGTCCTCGGGGATGTAGCCGACGCCGGCCTCGCGGATGCGCCGCACGTCCCAGTCGGAGATGTCCTCGCCTTCGAGGTGCACCGTGCCGGAGACCGGCTCGATCATGCCCATGATGACCTCGACGAGCTCCGCCTGGCCGTTGCCCTCGACGCCGGCGATGCCGAGGACCTCGCCCGCGTGGATGTCGAGGCTGATGTCCTCGAGGACGCTGCGCCCCGACCCGCCGAGGGTGATGCCGCGCATCGAGAGCACGACCCGGTCGGTGACCGTCGACTCCTCGGTCTCGGGGGTCGGCAGCTCGGAGCCGACCATGAGCTCGGCGAGCTGGCGCGCGGTGACGTCTTGGGGCAGCACGGTGTCGATCGTCGTGCCGCGACGGATCACGGTGACCGTGTCGGCGACGGAGAGCACCTCGTCGAGCTTGTGCGAGATGAAGAGCACGGTGATGCCCTCGCGCTTGAGCTCGCGCAGGTTGTCGAAGAGCTCGTCGACCTCCTGGGGCACGAGGACCGCGGTCGGCTCGTCGAGGATGATCGTGCGGGCACCGCGGTAGAGCACCTTGAGGATCTCGACCCGCTGGCGCGCGCCGACGCCGAGGTCGGCGACGAGCGAGTCCGGGTCGACGTCGAGGCCGTACTCGTCGGAGATGCGGCGGATCTCCGTGCGCGCACCCCCGCCGATGCCGTGGAGCTTCTCGGCGCCGAGCACGACGTTCTCGGCCACGGTGAGGTTGTCGGCGAGCATGAAGTGCTGGAAGACCATGCCGACGCCGTGCTTGATCGCGTCGGAGGGGCTCGACATCGACACGGCCTGCCCGTCGATGCGGATCGTGCCCTCGTCCGGCTTCTGCACGCCGTAGAGCATCTTCATCAGGGTTGACTTGCCGGCGCCGTTCTCCCCGACGATCGCGTGGACCGTGCCGCGGCGCACGCCGAAGGTGACGTCGCGGTTGGCGACGACGCCCGGGAACCTCTTGGTGATGCCTTCGACCTCGACCGCGAGATCGCCCGCCGAGGGGGTCGCCGCGGGAGGGCGGTGCGGATCGGTGCTGCTCATGATGCCTCCGGTGTGCGTCCACGGCCCGTCAGGGCACGCAGGCGAAGACTAACGCCCCGGACGGCCACGAGGCCCGGTCCGCGCGAGGTGCGCGACCGGGCCTCGTGGGTGGGGCTGCGTCACTTGGCGGGAACGGTGATCTTCCCGTCGATGATCTGCTTCTTGTAGTCGTCGAGCTTGTCGGTGATGTCGTCGATCTTGCCGCCGGTCGTCGAGTAGCCGACGCCGTCGTCCTTGAGACCGAAGACGGTCGGGCCGGAGATCGGGTCACCCTCGGTCGCGGACTTGATGTAGTCGAAGACGGCGACGTCGACGTTCTTGACCATCGAGGTGATGATGACGTCGCGGACGCTCGCGTCGGCGGTCTTGGCCTGGTCGGAGTCGACACCGATGGCCATCTTCTTGTCCGCCGCGGCGGCCTTGAAGACGCCGCTGCCGGAGGCGCCGGCGGCGTGGTAGACGACGTCCGCGCCCTTGTCGTACATGCCCTCGGCTGCGGTCTGGCCCTTGGCCGGGTCGGCGAAGCCGGAGCCGTCCTCGGCGAGGTACTTGGTCTGGATGTCGATCTTGGGGTCGACGGCCTTGGCGCCGGCCTTGAAGCCCGCCTCGAACTTGTTGATCAGCGGCACGTCGACGCCACCGATGAAGCCGACCTTGCCGCTCTTCGACTTCAGCGCGGCAGCCGCACCGACGAGGAAGGAGCCCTCCTGCTCGGAGAAGGTCAGCTGGGCGACGTTGTCACCCTTCGAGTCGTCGGAGGCGTCGTCGATGATCGCGAAGCTGATGTCGGGGTTGTCCTTGGCCGCGGCGCCGATCGCCTTGGCGTAGATGTAGCCGACGCCGATGACGTTGGTGCAGCCGGCGTCGACGAGCTGGTTGAGACGGTCCTCGCGGGCCGCGTCGTTCTCGCCCTGGCTGGCCTCGACCTCGTCGGTCTCGATGCCGAGCTCGTCCTTGGCCTGGTCCAAGCCCTTGGCGGCGGAGTCGTTGAACGACTGGTCGCCACGGCCACCCACGTCGTAGGCGAGGCAGGCCTTGACGTCGCTGCCGCCCTCGGCGGACGTGGAGTCGCCACCGGAGTCGCTGCTGCCGCAGGCGGTCAGGGCCAGAGCGGCGACGGACATGATCGATGCGACCTTCACGGTGTGACGCAAGGCGCTCTCCTTCTCAACAGGGGTATCGGGGCACTCTCGTGCCATCGGGGGATGCTACGTCCGAGTAGGGGTGCCCACAGAACCCCGGGCGGCAACTGTTATGAGACCGCGACCGAAGGGGGAAAACCCTCACCCGGGTGCAGGGTCGGTCAGGCGTCCTCGACGCGGGTCCACTCCCCCGCCGCGGCGAGGGTGAGCAGGGCGGTCCCGTTGCGTACCGCGCCCTCGTCGACGACGAGGTCGCCCTGGTGCAGGTCGAAGGTGCGCCCGCCGTGGGTGCGGGTGCCCAGGCGCGCCATGGCGCCCTCGGCCTCGTGGAGCATCCACGCGAAGTCCTCGCCGCCGAGGCTGTGCGCGACGA